>JABMRB010000224.1 GCA_013202865.1 Candidatus Nealsoniibacteriota bacterium
CTTGTATTTGCCGCAGCCCCAGACGTTGTAGTGCGTTTCACGCACCCTACAAACGGCCCCTTGAATCTTCCCCCGCCCTCCGCTAAGCTACCGCCATGTCCTCATCTCGCAAAATGATCATCCTGACCGACGGGCGGACCGACTTGCATGCGGCCAAGACGGCTATTTGTGTGATCCGGTATCGGCCCAGCGAGGTGGTCGCGCTGTTGGATCGGAAGTCGGCCGGGCGGACTTGCGGGGCCGTGTTGGGCGTCGGCGGTGCGATCCCCGTGGTCGCCTCGCTGGCAGATGCTCCCGAGGCCAATACGCTGCTGATCGGCATTGCCCCGCCCGGCGGCAGGATTCCGGAGCACTGGCGGCCGATCGTGCTCGAAGCGATCGGGCGTGGGCTGAACGTCGTTTCCGGGCTGCACGATTTTCTGAGCGACAACGCGGAGTTCGCCCGGGCGGCGGCCGAGCGGGGCGTCGAACTCGTCGATCTGCGGCGCAGCGACGAGCGCGACGTAGCCAGCGGCGAGCCGTTTCGCCAGGGCTGTCTGCGGATCCACACGATCGCGAACGACTGTAGCTGCGGTAAGATGGTCACCGCGATGGAAGTGGTCGAGGGTTTGAAGCGGGCCGGTCTGGACGCCCGCTTCGCCGCGACCGGACAGACGGGCATCATGGTCGCCGGCAGCGGTTGTGCGGTCGATCGGGTGATCTCCGATTTCGTCAGCGGCACGGCCGAGAAGCTGGTCCGCGCCGATGAAGACGGTGACGTCGTCGTGGTCGAGGGCCAGGGCAGCCTGTTTCATCCCCGCTACTCGGGCGTAACGCTCGGGCTGCTGCACGGCGTGAAGCCGGACGCTATGATTTACTGTTACGAGATGGGTCGCACGGCCATCTTCGACATGGGCGTGCCGCTGCCGCCGCACCGCGCGGTGATCGAGTTCTACGAAGCGGCCGCCGCCGTCATGCACCCGTGCCGCGTGATCGGCATCGCGGTCAACGGCCAGCGATTCACAGCGGATGAGGTGGCCGCCGAGTGTCAGCGGACGGAGCAGGAGTTGGGCTTGCCGACGTGCGACGTGATTCGCGACGGATCGGAGAAGCTGGTCGAGGCGGTGATGGAGTTGAGGAAGTAACGGCCGCTTGCGGCTTAGCAGTTTCCCACACAACGCTGCAAAGCCGCAAGCGGCAATACGGGAAGGAGAACCTGCAACGTGAACCTCGCACTACATCGATTCGACCTGCCGACGCGGCATCCGTTTACGATCTCGCGCGGGACGACTACCGTGCAGCGGACGCTCGTGGTCGAACTGCAACAGGACGGCGTCTGTGGATACGGCGAAGCGACGGAGAGCGGCTACTACGGGGCCGGCGTCGAAGAGATGGTCGCGGCGCTCGAATCGGTTCGGCCACAAATCGAGGCGGCCACGCTGGTCGAGCCGGCCGAGTTCTGGGACGCGATGTGCGACGCGTTACACGGCGATGCAATGCGCGACGCTCCGTCGCCGGCAAAGTTTCCGCTTTGTGCGTTGGACGTCGCGGCGCACGATCTGTGGGGGAAGTTGCACGGCGCGCCCGTCTGGAAACTATGGGGACTGAGCCTCGACGACCTGCCGCCGAGCGACTACACGATCGGCATCGACTCGATCGACGTGATGATCGAGAAGCTGGAGGAATTCCCCGATTGGCCCGTCTACAAGATCAAACTGGGTACGCCGGACGACCTCCAGATCGTCCGCCGGCTTCGCGAGCATACCGATGCCGTCTTTCGCGTCGACGCTAATTGTGCATGGGGCCCGGACGAGACGATTCGCAACGCCGAGCCACTGCGCGAGTTGAACGTCGAGTTCATCGAGCAGCCGCTGCCGCCACAGAACCGCGACGGCATGCAGCAGGTGTTCCGCGAGTCGGTCCTGCCGCTGGTGGCCGACGAAAGCTGCCAGGTCGAGGCCGACGTGGATCGCTGCGGCGGCCTCTTCCACGGCGTCAACGTCAAACTGGGGAAGTGCGGCGGACTGAC
Source organism: Candidatus Nealsoniibacteriota bacterium (assembly GCA_013202865.1). Taxonomy (GTDB): domain Bacteria; phylum Planctomycetota; class Planctomycetia; order Pirellulales; family Thermoguttaceae; genus JABMRB01. The sequence goes on from JABMRB010000224.1 coordinate 2,009, forward strand.
CCCCGCGCGGCGGATGATCGCCAGGGC
>JABMRB010000225.1 GCA_013202865.1 Candidatus Nealsoniibacteriota bacterium
GTGGGTCTCGTACCTCGACCCACCCTACCATCGGTCAGTCGTCCGTGTCGTCCTCTTGGGTGGCCAGTTGGGCGGCACGCTCCACCGGATCGACGATCAACACGTTCTCGCCGAAGTCTTCGTCGGTCTCTTCGATCACTCGGCCGCGGTCGTCGAGTTGCATGTCGGCCGCGACGGTCCGCTTGCGGGCCACTTGCAATAGCTTCTCGTAAAGTGCGTCCTGGTCGCCGCGATTGATGCTGCTGACCGCACCGGCTACTTCCTTCAGATAGCGCAGGAAGATCTGCCGCCGCTGGCCTTCGTGCTTCACCTTGCTGCGGCGTCGCAGATACATCTTCAGTTTTCGCCCGACCGCCTGCAACGCCAGACGCAACTCCTTCTGGATTTCCGGATACCCGGCCACCGCCTCTTTCGACTCGCTGGTGAAAGGCACCCAGACGCTGGCCATGTGAACCATCACCGTGATCGGTCCCCGCGGCAACGATCCCCGCGACTGGCTCAGTCCGTACGCCCGCCAGTTCGTGCTCGTCACCGTCTGCGTGATCAGGCATCCGCCGGCCTGGAACTGCAACGGCACCCGGTTGGCATAGCGGAAGACGTTCATCGATTGGCCGTCGCTGACGTTGACGTTCCGCATGGCTTCGTGGAGGTGCTCGGCCTGCTTGGCGGTGAGCTTGCCGGGCGAGGAGCGGGTCTTGAGCTTGGCCTCCTTGAGGATCCGGTCCGAGGCGTCGGGGCCCAGGCCGTCGAACGTCGTGGTCAGGAACAGCCGTAGCGTTCGAGCGTCGGTCTCCTCGAGCATCTCCAGCAAGGCCTCGCGCGTGACCCGGTGTGCGGTCATACCGCCGCCGTAAGCCAGGCCGACCTCGATCTGGAACGGGTTGCCGCGATAGACGGACGGCGGCCGGGTGGCGGCCGTGTAGAACTCACCCGGCACGATCTGGTGCAGCCCCTTGAGGATCAGTTCCTCGCCGATGGGTGAAATGCAGTCGGTCGACGGGGCCTTGATCTTCGTCTCCTGGATCGCCCGATAGATCTCGTCGGCCTCGTGCCGCCCGCACTTGGTCGGGCGGGCACGGGTGGTGATGCCGGCGCCTTCACAAATCCGCCTCGCTACGGCCGGCGAGACTCGCGAAAACGACTTGGTGAGGAACTGCGAAACCGTCGGCGCTTTGGTGCCCTTGAGCATGTTGACCAGCATCCCGAGCTCGATGCCGTAAGGGTGCGGCTTAATCTCCTTAGGCTCGGCCGGCAGTACGTCGGCCACCCGGGCGTATTCCTTCTGGTTGCCGTCGGGGTCTGCGTAATGGATCGCCACGTGGGGGTTGGCGATGGCCGTCTGCTCGAGATACTCGTCGACGCTGCCGCGGCCGCGCTGGTACCGGGCTTCCAACTCGATGGTAACCCGGGTGCCATGGTCCGAGTCGATCCACTCGATGCCGTGCTTGTCGATTGCCTTGGCGCCCTTGGCCCCGGGCGGGACGTCGACGCCTTCACCCCGGCCGTTGATAATCTCGGGGTGGTTCCGCTTGGTGTCGATCTGGATTTCGTAATAGTGGGCCGGTTTGCGGACCGAGACCTTCGACATGATCCTGATCGGGCGGCCGGTGGTCAGCAGCCCGTACATCCCCGCCGCCGAGATGCCGATCCCCTGTTGCCCGCGGCTCATCCGCAGCCGGTGGAATTTCGAGCCGTAGAGCAGCTTGCCGAAGATCAGCGGGATCTGCTTCTTGAGGATCCCCGGGCCGTTGTCCTGCACACCCACCTTGAAGCGGTTCTGGACGGTGCTTTTTCCATTGCCGTTTCCGTTGCCGTTGCCGGTCTTCTGGATATGGACCCAGATTTCGGGCAGAATGCCGGCCTCTTCACAGGCGTCGATGGCGTTGTCGACGGCCTCTTTGACGGTCGTCAGCAGGGCCTTCCGCGGGTTGTCGAACCCAAGCAGATGGCGGTTCTTGGCGAAGAACTCGCTGACGGAGATGTCGCGTTGCGAGGCCGCCATCGACTCGGCGGTCGCCCGACGTCGACGCCGGGGGCGGGGCGTGCCGTTGGAGTCGGCTTTGGTCGCCTTGGCACTTGGTTTCTTCTTTCGGGTCTTGGTTGCCACCAATCTTGAGGCTCCATGTAGTTCGGAAGTGGGGTGTAGCAATCGAGCCGGCGGATCACCCCGGGGGCGATTTGGAGCGATTATAGCGGTTCTTCCGGCGCACCTCCACCCGTTTCGCCAGTGGGTGGCGGCATATCCCCAACATCCGCGCTATCCGGCACATAAAGATTCACCCGCACGACTGTTTCAAGCCGAGATTTCTATTGGGCCGTTCTCCCGAATCGCGCCTGAGTGGTTCCGGGGCAGATGGTGCGGCAGTTCAACTGCCGCACCAACCGAGCGACGGCCGCCTGGCCCACCACGAGTCCTTCCCGGGGCGCCGGCCCCGAACACAGCCTACCGATTGTCATTCCCCAGATCGAGGAGTTGAACTATGCTTGGCAGATTGCCTTTGTGGATCGCCATGGCGGCGGTCGTCGTGGCTTGCAGTCTCGATTCAGGCCGGGCTCAGGCCGAGAATCGTAACCGCACGTCGCCGGACCTGTTCTACAACTACTACGTACCGCCGGCCGGGTGCAACAGCGTGGCCGCGTCGATCTATCCATGTCCGCGACCGGTGCCTCCGGTGGTCGGGCACACCTACGTGACCTACCAGCCGTTGATGCCACACGAGTTCCTCTACCCTCACGCTCGGGTCTATCGACGCCAGCATGCCGAGGGCGGCGCGACGCGGACCAGCGTTCGCTATGGCCGCGAGTGGTTCAGCATGCCTTCGATACCGCGTCCGCCGGCACCCATTTTTCCACTGCACTTCTTCAAGTGAAGACGGCCAGTGCTCCGCTTCTTGTGAAAAGGAATCCGATCAGATGAAAAGAACATTACTAATAACCCTGGCGGTGGCCGTTCTGGTGGCCGTCGTGCAAGCTGGTTTGGCTACGGCGGGCGAAGGCTCGCTGAAAGGGTACGTCGCCAAACGTCAGGCCCCAAACTATCCGTGGCACGGGTCCTACTACCACTCGGGCTGGGGCATGCCGGTTGCCCAACTCGTCCCGCCGACGGCCGAGTCGCAGACCCATTGGGGCTGGGGCGTGGGCAACACGCGGGTCAGCACGATCCAGCACCAGTTCGGCCGCGATTATCCGGGCTCGGGCTCCTACCGGTTCGGCATGTTTCGCCGCACGCCACGGTGGCCCACCAACACCGATCAATACGGCGTCTATTACGTTCGAGGCCCCTGGTAGAGCCGCTACGGCCGCCAGGTGCCACCACGGCATCGTTCGTTCCTTCGCCATTCAGGGCAGCCCGCCTCGCGCCGGGCTGCCCTGTTTTCTTTCTTGGGTGTATCGCGACTAGTAACTCAGACTGAAAACCGAGGAAGACGCATTTCGAGAATGTATGGTCGGGACTGGGGGCTCGGGACTGGGGGCTCGGGA
>JABMRB010000226.1 GCA_013202865.1 Candidatus Nealsoniibacteriota bacterium
GACCAGCACCGTGTTGCCGGCGTCGACGAACCCGTGCAGCACGTTGAGCAGCAACTCGATGTCGGCGAAGTGCAGCCCGGTGGTCGGCTCGTCGAGCAGATAGAGCGTTTGCCCGGTGCTCTTCTTGACCAGTTCCCGGGCGAGCTTGATCCGCTGTGCTTCGCCGCCGGAGAGGGTCGGCGACGGCTGGCCAAGCTTCATGTAGTCGAGCCCCACGTCGTGCAGCGTTTGCAGGCGGTGGCGGATCTTGGGGATGTTCTCGAAGTGCTCCAACGCCTCCTGCACGTCCATCTCCAACACCTGGGCGATCGATTTGCCCTTGAAGCGAACTTGCAACGTCTCGCGGTTGAAACGATGTCCCTCGCAAACCGGGCAGGTTACCCAGATGTCGGCCAGGAAGTCCATCTCCAGCTTGTTCGAGCCGTTGCCGTCGCAGGCCTCGCACCGCCCGCCGGCCACGTTGAAACTGAACCGCCCCGGCTTGTAACCCCGGGTCTTCGCCTCGGGCAACTGGGCGTAGAGGTTGCGGATTTCGTCCAGTAACTTGATGTAGGTCGACGGGTTGCTGCGGGGTGTGCGGCCGATCGGCGATTGGTCGATCGCGATCATTTTGTCGAGATGCTTCAACCCCTCGATCTTCTCGTGGACCCCGGGCTCTCCGAGGCCGGCGTTGAGATCGCGCCGTAAGGCCTCGACCAGGATGTCGCCCACCAGCGAACTCTTACCGGAGCCGGAAACCCCCGTCACGCAAACGAACGTACCGAGCGGGATTTCCGCGTCGATCTGCTTGAGATTGTTGTGCGCGGCGCCGCGGATCACCAGCCGATGGTCGCCCGGCGCACGACGTTGCTTCGGAACTTCGATCTGCAGCCGCCCGGAAAGGTACTGCGCGGTGACGCTATGGGGCTCGTCGAGAATTGTTTCGGCCGGGCCGGTGGCTACGATCTTGCCGCCGCGGACGCCGGGGCCGGGCCCGAAATCGATGATGTGGTCGGCCGCCCACATCGTCTCTTCGTCGTGCTCGACCACGACCACCGTGTTGCCCTGATCGCGGAGCTGCACGAGCGTGTCCAGCAGCCGCCGGTTGTCGCGCGTATGCAGCCCGATCGACGGTTCGTCGAGGATGTAGAGCACGCCGACCAGCCCGCACCCGATCTGCCCGGCCAGGCGGATTCGCTGCATCTCGCCGCCGGCCAGCGTCGGTGCAGTCCGGCCCAGCGTGAGGTATTCGAGCCCGACGTTGGCTAGGAATTGCAACCGCCCGCAGATCTCCTTCAGCGCCTCGGCCGCGATCGTCTGCCCGGTTTTGTCAAGCTGCAAAGCGGTGAAGAACTCTGCCGCGTCGGAGACGGGCAAGGCGGAGACTTCCGGCAGCGAGCGATCGGGCCGGTCCTTGAACTTCGACGAGGCCGAGGTGAGGGTCACCGCCCGGGCTTGCGGGTTGAGTCGCTGTCCGCCGCAGTGCGTGCAATCGAGCACGCACATGTACTTCTCCAACTGGCGACGTTGCGGGCGGCTCTTCGTATTGCGGTACTGGTCCAGCAGCTTAGGTATGATGCCCTCGAACTTGCCACCCCACTTGTAGCCGGACGGGCCCGCCCGCCATGTGAACGTGACGTGCATCTCGCCCGTTCCCCAGAGCAACGCATCCTGCCACTTCCGATCGATCTCCTCCCAGGCCGACTCGAGGATCGCGCCGCGGGTCAACCCATGCTTTCGTTCGAGTGTCTCGGCCACGCCCCGGTAGACGTGCCGTTTCCAGCGTCCCATCTGCCGCCACGAGCCGATCAACTCGACGCAACCCTGCTGGAACGAGCGGGTCGGGTCGGGGATCAGTCGCTCGGGTGCAAACGTGTAGATTTGCCCCAGGCCGCTGCACTCGGGGCACATCCCTTGCGGGCTGTTGAAGCTGAACAGTTGTGGACTGGGCGGCTCGAAACTGAGGTTGCAATGCGTGCAGGCGTAATGCGCCGAGAGCAGAAGGTCGGAAGATAAAGCGGAATCCCCGTCGCCGACGTCGCCCTTGGGCTTTCCGCTTTCCGCTTTCCGGTTTGTCTTTCCCTCATCCGCTTTCTGCTTTCCGCTTTCCGTTTTATCCGCCGCGACAACCAAGTTCCCCTCGCCCAACCGCAACGCCACTTCCACCCCCTCGGCCAGGCGCGAGCGCACCTTGGGTCCCGCGGTCAACCGGTCGATTACCACTTCGATGTGGTGCCGCATCTTTCGGTCCAGCAGCAAATCGTCGGTCAGCCGGACGATCGTCCCGTCGACCCGCGCACGGACGAACCCTTGCTTTAAGAGGTCCTCGAACAGGTCGCGGTACTCGCCCTTCTGGCCGCGAATCAACGGAGCCAGCACCGCGTACTGCGTGCCGTCGGGCAAGGCGAGAATCTGTTGGAGAATCTGCTCGCGAGTCTGGGCCGTTATCGGGCGGTCGCACTCGGGGCAATTTCCCCGGCCGACCCGTGCGTAGAGCACGCGGAGGTAGTCGTAGATCTCCGTGATCGTACCCACCGTCGAGCGGGGGCTCTGCCCACCCGCTTTCTGGGAGATCGAAATCGAAGGACTGATTCCGGCGATCAGGTCGACGTCCGGCTTGGGCATCTGGCCGAGGAACTGCCGGGCAAAGCTGGAAAGGCTCTC
>JABMRB010000227.1 GCA_013202865.1 Candidatus Nealsoniibacteriota bacterium
CCCCAGTCCCCAGTCCCCAGTCCCGACCAGCCGCTCTTGTATCCACCGGATCTGGTATTGCAACCCGTATCGTGTACAATCGCTCGTGATGTTTGCTCACATTCGCCAATTACTCGATATGATTCGCTTCAGCCATACGCTGTTTGCGTTGCCGTTTGCGCTGCTGGCGGCGGCGATGGCGTGGTGGGAAGTGGGGCGGTTTCGCTGGCAGGAATTGATCGGGATCCTCGTATGCATGGTGTTCGTCCGCAGCGCGGCGATGGCGTTCAACCGGCTGGCCGACCGGCGGATCGACGCGATGAACCCGCGAACCGCCATGCGGCACCTGCCGGCCGGTGCGTTGAGCGTCGGTAGCGTCGTGGCGTTTACGATTGTCAGCTCGGTGGGGTTTATCGCCGGCACGCTGCTGTTTCTGCCGAATTGGTTGCCGCTGGCCGCCTCCGTACCCGTGTTGACGTTCCTGCTGGGCTACAGCTTTACGAAGCGTTTCACGGCGTTGGCCCATTTCTGGCTGGGGGCGGCGTTGATGCTAGCACCGCTGGCAGCCTGGGTGGCAATTTGCGGGGAAATCTTCGTCTGGCCGCCCGTGTTGCTGGGGGCCGCGGTGATGCTCTGGGTGGCCGGGTTCGATATGATCTATGCCTGTCAGGACGTCGAATTCGACAGGAAGATGCGGCTGCGGAGCGTGCCGGCCCGGTTCGGCACGGCGGGGGCCCTGCGACTGGCCGCGGCTTGCCACGCGGGCACGATCGGGCTTTTGGCTTCGCTGCCGTTGGTGTACGATGGATTCCGTACAATTTACCTGGTCGGCGTGGCGGCCATTGCCGGGCTGCTGATTTACGAACACTGCCTGGTACGGCCCGACGATCTCAGCCGCGTGAACCGAGCCTTTTTTCACGTCAACGCGATCGTCAGCCTCGGCTTGCTGGCCGTCGGATTGATCGATCTGCTGACCTGAGCGCCGCTTTCGGCTTCGCATGCATGAACGCATCGTCCCCCCATTCAAAGCTCGACAAGATCCGCGAAAAGGTCGAGGCTGGCCGACGGCTCTCGGCGGCCGACGGAGATTATCTTTTCCGCGACGACGTCGATCTGCACGCGGTGGGTGAGTTGGCCGATCTGGCCCGCCAGCGGAAGAGCGGGGACATTGTCTACTACAACCTCAACGCCCACCTCAACCCGACCAACGTCTGTATCTATCGCTGTGCATTGTGCGCCTACAGCCGCGACGTGGACGACCCCGGCGCGTTTACGATGACCACCGACGAGATTCTCGCTCGCGGCCAGGAGGCGGTCGACGCCGGCTATACGGAACTGCACATCGTCGGTGGCTTGCATCCGGACAAGGCCTTCGAGTGGTACCTGGACATCATTCGCAATCTGCACGACGCCTTCCCGCGACTGCATCTGAAGGCATGGTCGGCAATCGAGATCGCGCGGTTCGCACAGATCGCCCGACGGCCGGTCCGGTTGATTCTGGAGGACCTGATCCGCGTCGGTCTCGGCAGCCTACCCGGCGGCGGGGCAGAAATCTTCGCCCCCGAGGTCCGCAGCGAAATCTGTCCCCGCAAGGCCGACGCCCAATCGTGGCTGGGTGTGCATCGGGCGGCCCATCAGCTTGGCCTGCGTTCCAACGCCACGATGCTTTACGGCCACATCGAGCACGCCGAGCACCGGGTCGACCACCTCGTCCATCTTCGCCAACTCCAGGACGTCACCGGCGGATTCCAGGCGTTCATCCCGCTGTCGTTCCATCCGGAGAACACGCGGATGGCTCATCTAACCAAGGCCTCCGCTGCGCTCGACTTGCGGATCATGGCCGTCAGCCGGTTGATGCTCGACAACTTCGACAACGTCAAGGCGTATTGGATCTCGCTGGGGCTGGGTACGGCCCAGACGGCGCTGGCCTACGGCGCCAACGATCTGGACGGCACGGTCCGCCGCGAGCTGATCCACCACGACGCCGGCGCCGGCTCGCCGCAATCGCTAACCGTCGACGCGCTGCGTGCGATGATCGCCGAAGCCGGCCGCGAACCGGTCGAGCGTGACACACTCTACCGGCGAGTCAAGCGAGATGGCCAGCAGTGGACGCTGGCGTGACCCCCGCTACGGGGTAGCTGGATTCGCAAGAATCCAGCTACCTGAAACATTCGGCTTGACGGTCGCCGTGCCTCGGATATATACTGTCGTACATATAGTGCAATCAAGGGAGAACGCCATGGCTCAGGCCTCATCAATCGAATGGACGGAAGCGACGTGGAATCCGGTAACGGGATGCACGAAGATCAGCCCCGGCTGTGCCCACTGCTATGCCGAACGAATGGCCGGGCGGCTGAAAGCCATGGGGCAACCCCGCTACCGCAACGGCTTTAAGGTGACATTGCAGCCGGACGTTGTGGAATTGCCGTTGCGTTGGAAGCGGCCGCGCGTGATCTTCGTCAACTCGATGAGCGACCTGTTTCACAAGGCCGTTCCGGAGGATTTCATTGCGGAGTGTTTCGCGGTGATGGAGTCGGCTTCGCAACATACGTTTCAGGTATTGACGAAGCGGCCCGAGCGCGCTGCGGAGATGGCTTCCCGTCTGCCCTGGCCGGATAACGTGTGGATGGGCACAAGCGTGGAGAACGCAGACCACGTTGATCGAATCCACGCGTTGACGCAAACACCGGCAGCGGTTCGGTTTCTCTCGCTCGAACCGTTGCTCGGCCCAATTTCCCGATTGCCCCTATCGGCAATCCATTGGGTAATTGTCGGCGGCGAATCGGGCCCGAAGGCCCGGGCTATGGAATCAAAGTGGGTTTTTCAGATTCGAGACCGCTGTTTGGATTATGGTGTTCCCTTTTTCTTTAAGCAATGGGGAGGCGTCAATAAATCTAAGGCGGGGCGCGAACTTGACGGACGAATATGGAACGAAATGCCAACACTGGGGGGGACTTCTCGTGGAAAGAGATCGGTGGGCTGAACTCTGCAAGTTGGTTGAGAAAGACGACGGACTTCCGACGCGGCCAGCCGGGCATTGGACGCAAGACAAGCTGTATTTCTGGAACGGCTATGTCCACATCACGACGATGGCGATGGTTGGAAAACCGACATGGCCTGGCGGAATCATCTACGTAGATCTATTTGGTGGGCCTGGCATCTGCACGTTGAAATCTGGCAGGCGAATGCCCGGGTCACCGTTAATCGCAGCATACGCCCGAAAGCCGTTTACAAAGATCATCGTTTGCGAGAAAGACGAGGAACTTGCAGAGAGTTGCAGGACTCGACTTACGGCGACGCCTGCCCGAGATCAGTCCTCTGTCTTGCACGGCGATTGCAACGAATTGGTTCACGAAGTAGTGGAAATGATTCCGGACGGCGCGTTGACTCTTGCATTCATCGATCCCACGGGTTTGCACGCCAAGTGGGAAACAATAAGGGCACTTTCTGCTGGGAGGCAAGTGGACTTGCTTGTTTTATTTGCGGACAGGCAGGACATTGTCAGGAATATTGAGCTTTACTACAAACAAGGTGAGGATTCGAATCTGGATCAGGTCCTCGGATCCGGTTCAGGTTGGCGGGATGTCTGGAATCAGATGTCGACTTGGCAACCTGCACATATATGTGAGAAACTTGCCGAACTCTACAAGGGCCAACTGAGCCGTCGCCTTGGCTACGAGGCATTTGCGGAAGAGATCATGAGTTCCGCCAGGACTCCTTTGTACCGGCTCATATTCGCCTCGAAGCATCGTCTGGGGCTGGACTTCTGGCAGAAGGCTACGAAGAAGTATGCAAGCGGGCAAATGCAATTTGATTTCTGATTAACGCCTGGAGGCGTCTCGATCCACCCGACCTGCGTGGATCGGCAAGATTGACTCATCTGCGGGATATGCGGCGTACGAAAAATATAGGGGAACTACGGGCTTACGCTCGCAACGATGGGGATAATGCGTAATTAGGGTGGAATATCCAGGGTATGCCGCCCTCGCACTGCAATCGGTGTGAACTACTGCGTCCAGATAGCGTAGATCAGTAAAGTAGACCTAGAACGCCTCGGAGCCGCGATAGATGATTGCAAGAGAAACGTCGATTCGCCCGTGGGCCGGCTGCCTGCTGGCGGCCGTGCTGCTGATCGGGTGGTGGAACCTCTGCGCAGCCACGGCGGCGGAGGGCGAGCCGGCCGAGACGCCGGTTGCGGTCGGTCCCGACGGCGACGAGAAGATCGTCGATACGAAGCCCGCCAAGGTCAAGCCGGTCTCCGACAAGACGCCGATCCGCACCGACATGCTCGGCGTGCTGCAAGGCGGCGGATACCTGATGATCCCGATCGGGATCAGTTCGCTGATCCTGCTGGCGTTCGTCTTGGAACGGGCGATCAGTCTGCGGCGGGGGCGGGTGATTCCGCGTCCGTTCGTCAGGCGGTTTCTCAAGCAACTCAGCGATGGGGAGCTCGACCGCGACAAGGCGCTGGAACTGTGCGAAGCCAACGGCAGCCCCGTGGCGATCGTCTTTGCCGGGGCGGCACGCAAATGGGGCCGGCCAGCCGTCGAGGTCGAACAGGCGATCATCGACAGCGGCGAACGGGTGACCAACGGATTGCGGCGTTACCTGCGAGTGATCAACGGCGTGGCCACCGTCACCCCGCTGCTGGGGCTGCTGGGTACCGTGGTGGGAATGATCCGCGCGTTCAACAACATCGCCACGGCCGACGCCCTGGGGCGGCCCGAGCGGTTGGCCGGCGGGATCAGCGAGGCCCTGCTAACCACCGCCGGCGGGCTGACCGTCGCGATCCCCGCGTTGATCTTCTACCTCTTCTTCGTCAGCCGCGTCGACCGCCTGATCATCGACATTGACGCCTACGGCCAGGAAGTGGTCAATGTGATCGCCGCCGAAGAGCTGCAAGAGAGAAGCTGAAATGCCACTGAAAACCCATCTTGACGAACAGCCGACGTTGAATCTGACGTCGATGATTGACATCGTGTTCCTGTTGATTATCTTCTTCATGGTGGGGACGAAGTTCACCGAGCTGGAGCGGAAGATTCCGCTGCAAGTGCCGGAGGTGGCCGACGACGGCACGCTGACGGCCGCCCCAATACGCCGCATTGTCAACGTTTACCGCGACGGCCGCGTCACACTCGACGACACGGAGGTGACCCTCGACGAGTTGATCGCAACGCTGGCGGAGGTCTGCCGGCAGTACAGCGAAATCGGGGTGCTGGTCCGCGGCGACGGTCGCGGGAATTACCAACACGTTGCCGAGGTGCTTACCGCCTGCAAACGGGCCGGTGTGCGGCGCCTGGAAATTGCCGTCCTTTCAAAGCGGTGAGAGAGCTTATCGATGGCAATGGTTCGGCTAGATCGACTGCTGCACCTGCTTACCGGCCGGGAACTGGTCGAGGGGCTACTCCTGGCCGGGCTGGCCGTCTTCTCGATCGCGCTGCTGACGCTGCTCTGGACCCGCTGGGGTGAGTTCCATCCGCTGCTGAAGTGCGTCGTTCTGTCCGTGTTGGCCCACGTGCTGCTGTTGGGATACGCGCGGATGGTGCCGATCCTCACTGCCGCGGCGCCGGACGAGGAGCCGGCCATCGAAGTCTCGTTCGTCGAAAGCACTTCGCAAGAGGCGTCCGCCGACGAGGAGCCGGTCGACCCACAGGAGCCCCGGCAGCAGGAGCCCTGGGAGCAATTCGTTCACGATGCCGTGGTTCAGCCCGAGCAGGTCGAGCCCCCACCCGAGCCGCCCGACGATCCGCCCGAGCCGCAGCGCAAGCAGCGTACCGCACCGGACAAGCTGCCGGGCGATCCTTCGCTGGACCATTTGCCCCAGAACGAGCCTCGCCAACCGGAACCGGACGTGCCGGCGCCGGACGCTCCACCGGGCAGCGAGCCCTCACAGCAACCGGCCGAACCGATCGATTCTCCCGCGCCCCAGCGGCACGAGGATCCACCGCCACCCATGCCCCCGGCGCCGTCGGAGCGTCCGACCGCGCCGCCGGAAAGCCCGACCCGTCCCCGTGAAACGGGCGCTGAGAAGACCCCGTTCGATCCATTCGCCTCTTCGCCTAAGTTGGAGATCGAGCCGACGACACCCAATCCGGACGAGTCGCTCGGCGCGCTGGCCGACCGGCTTGCCAACCTGACCCGCCCTAGAGCCGTGCCGTCGACAGACGCTTCCGCTGAGCCGTTCGCGCCCGGCATCGAGATGAGAACCGATCCGTCCGAACAGCCCGGGCAACCATCGCCTCCGCCCCAAGGAGCCGGCGCCGACAAAGCGAAGGTACCCGATCTCTACCGGCTGCGCGTGTCGCCCGACCGTTCTCGCCTGGCCCAGCGCCATGGGGCGACGCCTCAGACGGAGGAGGCGGTCAAGGCGGCGTTGCAATGGCTTGCCGCAAACCAAAGCCCGGACGGCCGCTGGGACGCCGGCGACCATGGGGCGGGCCGCGAAACCCGGGTCGCCAGCCGCGATCGCCTGGGCGCCGGCATCGAGGCCGACACCGGCATGACCGGCCTGGCCCTGTTGGCGTTTCTCGCCTCCGGACACACGCATCTCGATGGGGCCTATCGCGAGCAGGTCCGCCTCGGCCTGCAATACCTGATGAGGGCACAGGGCGCCGACGGCAGCCTCTTCGGCCGGGCATCGTCCTTCGCCAAGATGTATTGCCACGCGATGGCAACCTTGGCCCTCAGCGAGGCTTATGGCATGACGGGCGACCAGCGGCTGCGGGGGACGGTTCGCCGGGCCGTCGACTTCACCGTTGCCTCGCAGGATCCGACTGCCGGCGGGTTTCGCTACAAGCCGCGCGACCCGGGCGATACGAGCCAGTGCGGCTGGCAGTTGATGGCGTTGAAGAGTGCGGAATTGGCCGGCATCGCGATCCCGATGCGCACCCGTAACGGGATGATTCGCTATCTGCGGACGGTCGCGTCGGGCCGTCACAGCGGGCTGGCCTCCTATCGCCCCAAGGAGCCAGTCAGCCGCCCGATGACGGCCGAGGCCCTGGTCTGCTGGCAGTTCCTGGGCATGTCGCGCGAGCATCCGGCCGCCGACGAAGCGGGCGATTATCTGCTCGGTGAATTGCCCGGCCAGTCGCAGAAGAACCTCTACTACTGGTACTACGCCACGCTGGGCATGTACCAGTTGCAGGGCACGCATTGGCAGCGATGGAACGAAGCCCTGCAAACCACGCTGCTGCGGAGCCAGCAGAAAGAGGGCTCGTTGGCCGGGTCGTGGGATGCGGACACCGTCTGGGGCGGCTACGGAGGCCGGGTC
>JABMRB010000228.1 GCA_013202865.1 Candidatus Nealsoniibacteriota bacterium
ATCCGAGCCTGCGGGGGCAAGGGCCCGTGACCGCGTCGCAGACGGCCTGGGCCGTGCTGGCGTTGCTGTCGGCCGGGTATCACGAACATCGCTCGGTGACCGCGGCGGTTCGTTTCCTATTGAGCAGACAGCAGAAGGACGGCACCTGGGACGAGCCGGAGTTTACCGGCACCGGCTTCCCACGGGTGTTCTATCTCCGCTACCACTACTATCCGATCTACTATCCCCTGATGGCCCTGGCCGAGTGGGCCGTGAAGGTTGCCCCGGTCGTAGCCGTCGACCGGCCACCGGCGTTGCGAGTGGTTTAGCATGCGATTCCCCCTTTCACTTGCCCGTTCGATGACTGCCTATCTTCTGCGGAAGAAATGGAGCGGGCAACGACGCTTTCCGCTGGTGATGATGCTCGAACCGTTGCACGCCTGCAATTTGTCGTGCGCCGGTTGCGGACGGATTCGGGAATACGCCGACACGATCACGTCGAGACTCTCGATCGACCAATGCCTTGATGCGGTCGACGAGTGCGGGGCGCCGATCGTCAGCATCTGCGGCGGCGAACCGTTGATCTATCCGGAGATCGGGGAACTGGTGGCGAAGATCCTTGCCGGGCGACGCCATGTTTACCTCTGCACCAACGGCACGCTGCTCGAGAAGAAGCTCCACGGGCTGCCGCCGAACGATCGGCTCTTCATCAACGTGCATCTCGACGGCATGGAGGCGACGCACGATCAGGCGGCCGGGCGCGAAGGGGTCTTCGCCGCGGCGGTCGACGGGATCCGGGCTGCCCGGGCGGCCGGGTTCCGCGTTTGTACGAACACGACGATCTATCGGCAGACGGACGTCAACGAAACGGCCGTGTTGCTGGAGTATCTTACCGAGTTGGGCGTCGACGGCTTCATGATCTCGCCGGCCTACGGGTATCGGGCGGTCAAGGACGCAGACCCGGCCGGCGCCGAGCAGATTTTCATGACCCGGCAGGAAGTTCACGAGAAGTTTCGCGAAGCCCGGGCGATGTTACGGCGGTTCCGTTTGGCGGCGTCGCCGATCTACATGGACTTTCTCTGCGGTCACCGCGAGTTGCCGTGTGCGGCCTGGGCCAATCCCACCTTCAACACGCGCGGCTGGCGCGGGCCCTGTTACCTGATCGCGGACGACCACCACGGCAGCTACGCCGAACTGCTCGAGGCAACCGACTGGGACCGGCTTGGCCCGGGCAACGACCCCCGTTGCGAGCACTGTTTGGTCCACTATAGTTTCGAGCCGTCGGTCGTATTGCTGGCGAACAAAGGTCTGCGCGACGTGGTGCGGATGGCGGTTTGGCAAATGACGTAGGGGGAATGACGAAGCACGAATGACGAATGACGAACGTGTGTGAAGCATTCTCGGTGTGATCGTTGGGCCCTATCGCACGCGATCACCCGACATCGTATAATCCATCAGTATCGAAACATTCTTCGTCATTCGTCATTCGTGCTTCGTCATTTCCCCACTGTCCTTCGTACTTCGTCATTTCCCATGGTTATCCGCTACCTACTGCGAAACTGGATCCACCGCACGGCCCAGCGGAAGGTCCGCCAGTCGGTTGCCGACGCGGCGCGGCAACATCTGCACACAGAGGAGCCCGAAGACGCCACCTCCGACCGGCCGGCCGAGCCGTGTGACCTGGGGGTGGTCTTCGCCTTGGGGATCGAGGCCGGCGCTTTGGAGGAGCGGCTAAGTGGCACGGTGATTATCCGGGGCGATGGGCTCGTCGTCCGGCAGGGTCTGCTGCAAGGAAAACGCGTGGCGATTGTCCGTTGCGGCGCCGGTGGCAAGGCGGCGGCCAAGGCGACCGAGGCCCTGATCTCCGGACATCAGCCCCGCTGGGTCCTGGCGGCCGGTCTGGCCGGAGGTCTCAGTGCGGAACTGAAACGGCACGATATCTTGATGGTCGATCATCTCGTCGACACCGCGGGCAACCGCCTGGAGATCGATTTGAAGGTTGATCGCGAGTCGATCGCGACGCTCCCGGGCGTTCGC
The DNA here is from genome assembly GCA_013202865.1 of Candidatus Nealsoniibacteriota bacterium. Classification (GTDB taxonomy): domain Bacteria; phylum Planctomycetota; class Planctomycetia; order Pirellulales; family Thermoguttaceae; genus JABMRB01. Next base: position 2,017 of record JABMRB010000228.1, read on the forward strand.
ATCGGCCGGCTGCTCTCGGCCGATCGGATCATCCGGCGGCCCGACGAAAAGCTCGCCCTGGGCCGGCAACATGATGCGGTGGCCGTCGACATGGAGAGTTTTGCCGTGGCCGAGGTCTGTCGACGCCGCAAAGTGCCCTTGCTGGCGGTCCGAGTCATCAACGACACGGCCGACGAGGAGTTGCCCCCGGACGTCGAGAATCTTCTGGCCCAGAAGACGAAGCTCTCCCAGCTAGGCGCGGTCACCGGCGCCGTCTGGCGCCGTCCGGCCAGCGTTAAGGACATGTATCGGCTTCGAGAGAACGCGCTGGCGGCTTCCGAACGTCTGGCCGGGTTCCTTGCCGATATGGTCGGGCAACTCTGAGGGGCTGTTGATGGCGACATCTTCCCCGACGCTTCTCATACGTACTTGGTGACACCCGGTACGGCGACGGGATAC
>JABMRB010000229.1 GCA_013202865.1 Candidatus Nealsoniibacteriota bacterium
CCGATAGCCATCGTTGCTAGCGGTCATGAACACGGCCGTTCTAATTGTCGCTCACACGAAACAACAGACCCTGCTAGCATGCCCCTCCCTCGGCCGTTCTAATTGCCGCTGAGACGGGAAAGCTAATTGACGCCTTAGAGTACTACACGAAATGGACGCATTCGGAGAACGGTGGGTCGATCACCAGGAGAATCCATACCATGGTGATTCAGTTGCCCGGAAGTTCGCCATACCAGTTCGAAGGGAAGGAGTTGCCCGACAGCATTGGTACCTTCGCGGGTGTCGGAACAAAAGGCAAGCACATGGCCACACTTCTCCTGCCCGAACGGGCTCTGCGGTCCATTCACAACCAGCGGCAAAGGTCCAATCAATGGCCAAGCCGTCGGGATGTGGTGCATATGGTCGTGGGTGTTGTGCTGTTGGTAATCGTGCGTACCGGATTGATTCTGGCAGCCAATACTTTCTGACCACACTGAGACCTCCGGGGGGATTTTTCCACCACCCCCCGGTGGCTCTCTTTATTGATGATGATCACCTTCCTGGCAAACGTCTGCAAATCATCCAAATCGCCTTGTGCCCCTTGGCCCGACGAAGGAAATGAATATGAACGAAATACGAGACCTCGCGCTGCTCTGTAGCGCGCAGAGGGTTCTGGCCGAGGCCCAAACCGTCGATGAAGTCAAGGACCTTCGAGACAAGGCGGCCGCCGTCAAGGCCTACGTCCAGAAGGCACGGCTCGGCAGGGACCTGGTCATCAAGGCCGCGACCATCCGCATTCGTGCCGAACGTCGCCTCGGCCAGATGTTACGCGACATCCCACTGGCCAACGCGGCACCAGGAAACCAGCACACGGGCCCTCGGCACGAGACAACTCCCGGCGTTGTCCGCTTAGAAGACCTTGGCATTTCCAAGAACGAATCTTCGCGTAGCCAACGCATCGCTGATCTGGCGGACGACCTGTTTGAAAGCTACATCCAGCAGTGCCTCAAGGCACAGCGAGAGCCGACGCTCAACGCCTTGCTTCGGCGAGTGCCCAAAAAGTCCGATCGCGACAAGGTCGGCTCGAAGCAACTCACATTAGATATTGAGCCCGCTGCGTTGGATACATCTGGCCAAACCGCCGCTCGCTATCCGACACGTTTATGGAGTCGCTAAAGTCGAGTCCCAATGCGCCTCACGTCATCTCCAACCCACACACGGGTCGCCAAGGAGGGCTTTCCAAGGAGGCGAACGCCGCCATCTACGATACGGCGGCGGTAATCACTGCCGAGAGCCGCTTTTCGGTTCGCGAGGTTTGGGAGCAGATCGTTCAGCGTGCCTGGGAGACGGGTGACCCCGGCCTGATCTTCATCGACGAGATCAATCGCCACAATCCGACACCACAACTCGGCCGCATACAGGCCACCAATCCTTGTGGTGAGCAGCCCTTGTTGCCCTATGAATCGTGTAACTTGGGCTCGATCAATCTTGCCGCCTTCTGTCGGCCAGAACTATCGAAGTCTCCGGTCGACCGAATTGATTGGGGCGGCCTGCAAAAGGCCATCGAGATTGCCGTCCGGTTCCTAGACAACGTGGTCGAGGCCAACAAGCATCCGTCTCTCCAGATTCATGAAGCGTCCCATGCCACGCGAAAGATCGGACTGGGCGTCATGGGTTTCGCCGATCTGCTCTTTGAGTTGGGCATCCCCTACGACTCGGACGACGCCGTTGGTCTTGCCGACCGTATTGCGAGCTTCATCCGGCAGACCGGCTGGGATGCGAGTCAGCGGCTCGCCGAAGTCCGTGGTTGCTTCCCGGTGTGGGAAGGAAGCGTTTGGCAAACGGCCCATGATGGCCGAGCCATGAGGAACGCCCAAGTGACGACAATCGCCCCGACCGGGACGATCTCGATCATCGCCGCGTGTTCGTCAGGCATCGAGCCGGTCTTCTCCCTGGCCTTCGCAAGGCAAGTTCTCGACGGCAAGCAACTTTGCGAGGTGAACTCCGTGTTCGAGGGGGTTCTGCGTGGGCATTTCACGGACGAGAGCAAGATTGACCAGATTCTCGGCCACGCGGCAACGTACGGTACGATCCAAGATCGCTCTGACATCCCCACGGATATCAAAGAGATCTTTCGGACTGCACGTGACACCAGTCCAGAGTGGCACGTTCGCATGCAGGCCGCGTGGCAGAAGTACACGGACGCCGCGGTCAGCAAGACCATCAATCTGCCGGCCAATGCGTCCGTCTCGGATGTTGAACGGGCCTATCTGCTTGCCCACGAACTGAAGTGCAAGGGAATTACCGTCTACCGTGACGGTGCCCGACCGCTTCAGCCGATGGCACTATCCACGGAGCCCGCCCCGGCCATGGTGAAGAACGGGCCGATGAAGTTGCCCGAGGTCATCCCGTCGGTTCGTCTTCGCCAACCGACACCGTTTGGGAACATGCATCTCCATATCAGTGTCGAGCCGAAAACGGGCCAGGAACGCGAAGTCTTTGCGCAACTCGGCAAGGGCGGTGATCTAGCCAACTCGGACCTGGAGGCGATTTGCCGGCTCGTTTCGCTTTTGCTGCGCTCAAGTGGAGACCTCCGCATGGTCATCGATCAACTTGAGGGCATCGGCTCAAGCTTGTCCGTTCCTTCCCAGGGCGGCCGAGTGCGGTCCCTGGGTGACGGACTCGCCCGGGCCCTGCAGAAGTATCTGGCCGCCAAGCAGCGGCATGGTCTGGATGCTCTTCTCTCTGGGCATGTGACGACGCTTGATTCGGCCGAGGGTCTTGATGGGAAGACCGTCACGGGCGACCAAGAGAGCCTTTTCAAGATCAAATGCCCCGACTGCGATGCGGCCGGGACGTTGGCCTTCGAGGAAGGCTGTCTGAAGTGCCACGCCTGTGGCTATTCGAGTTGTTGATCTTCGTGCCGCCGATCTCGATTGGAATGGTGGCAGTAACCATACACTTTTGGGAGGTTGCCAATGAATCACGAAAAGCAGAAAGGCCGAAAACAGTTCGAGCAGTTTTTCGCGGTGTTGTTTCGGCCGAATGAGCTTGTGGAGTTGCGGTTTATCGAAAGTTGGACGTCGAATGGTAAGCGGAGACGCCGAGTTGCCGGTCCCGCGAAATGGCTCCCGGCCCACAAGGTCAACTCAGAGTACGACGGGCTTGTCGAGTTCGCCGAGTCGGAGCGGGCCAATGTCTATTTCGGCGTGTGCCCCCGGCAGCGAGAGGCGGACTCGCACGACGAAACCATCAAGACGGTACGTTGTGTCTGGTGTGACGTCGACGACGTCACAGTGGAAGAAACGCAGCGACGGTGGAAGGCGGTGGAGATTCCCCGGCCGTCCATCGTCGTCATCAGCGGAAACGGAATTCACGCGTATTGGCTCCTGAACCAAGACCTGGCCTCGGCGGAAGAGCGGAATCGTCTGGCAACCATGCTGCCGGCATTCTACCGAGCCTTTGGTGGCGATCACGTCCAGAATCTATCACGTGTGATGCGACCGGCCGGGACGTTCAACTACAAGGGAGCCCGAAACGGCAGACCTCCGCTTCCGTGCTCCCTCGTCTTCTGTGATCCCGAACGGAGATACTCCTTGGCGGCCTTTGCGACGTGGATGCAGTTCACGGAGTCCTCGATAAGGCACGGGAATGCGGTGTCGCCCGTGGAAGCCAAGAAGGGGTTGTCATCAGACACTGTTCTTGCGTGTCGCGCCGGCGCGGCGGCCCTCGCTTCACGCCTCGACATGCCGTCACAAGATCGCAGTCGAAGGGATTTTGCCGTTGTCTGCGACCTGCTTCGCCTTGGCCTCCGCCCGGAGGAAATCTGGTCGCTCGTGGCCGACAAGAGCAAGTTCGAATCCAACGGACGGCCGTATTTCGATCTCACCATCACCAATGCTGAAAGGATGACACTCCTCGCTGCATCTGCTCCAAACGACTGAGCCTGACTGACCTTTTCCCCACACCGAGGCCGCATGGTTATTTGTACGCCACCGGCCTCCACATTCCGGCCTCCACCATCGCGGGAGATCACAACGTGAATCAACATGACCCAGACAACCAATCGGTGATGCCTTCACCGATGTTGTCCAACGACGACGCCAAATGGTATCACGTTTGCCTTTCGTGCAATGCCAAGTGGTTCGACGTTCGCAAGGACTCCCAATGCCCACGTTGCGGCGAAGAAACGACTTCCAAAGAGAGACTGGTGCCCCCGTGGATTTTACGCTCCCCAACGTCTTCAACTCAGCGACCGCCTGGCCCACCTGTTCCACATGGACATAATCCTCTCTCAGAACGCCGATCATCCCAATGAAGCGGTAGCAATGGCACGTTCGGCAACACAACGTGGCGCTCTGAGCATTGGTCAGTTGGCCCGCCGTTGGGGGCTGGGAGCCGACCGAGTACGTCGGCTTGTCGAGAACGGCTTGTTGCCGGGCTCTTTCAAGGTGCCCTCGGCCGGCAAATATGGCGAGGCAGTCCGGATTCCTCTCTCAACTATTCAGCAGGCCGAGAAACAGTGGGCGATCTCCGATCACGGTCAAGTCCAAATGGATCGGCTACCGCGCCGAAGACGACGCGGTAGCCGTCCCAAACTAACACACCTTCCGGAGCTTAGCCGTGAGCACGACGACGAATGTCATGGAGTCGGTCAGTATCGAGGTGGACGTAGCGATGAGTAGTCCGAACCTCCGTATGCCCCATCAACTCGGCAAGTTCAATGTCACTCACCTTTCCCGTGTTCGCCGTGCCGAAAGTGTGCCTGCAGGAATACAGAACGACGTGCTCGCCAGACTTGACCGTGATTCCCACCTTCTTTCGGAGCCGGTCCATCTTCCTGACAAGGCAATCCTTCGTATAGGGCCGTCCGAGCTTGTTCAGAAACACGTGGTCCGTCGGCTCATGAGGCTCTTGAGCCAACTGCCGGCACAGTTTCAGGATGGGCTCGGACAACGGGACAATACGCGGTCGTGGCTCTCGCTGCTGCGTTGCCGTTTTATGCTCTGGGATAATCCAAAGAGCTCCGTCCAGGTCAACCCATTCCCAAATAAGCTCCCGCACTTCGGCAGGCCGGCAACCGGTCAAACGAAGCGAGGTCAGAACTCGTTGGAAATTCTCATCCGCGCACCGAAGAAGCGACTGGAATTCTTCGGGCGTGATGATCCGGTTGCGGCGACGTGGCCGGGGCTTCTTATAGCCAGCCAAAGGGCTGTTGTCCAAGAGATCTTGGGCCACCGCCCAGTTGAGCACGGCTTGGACCTCGGCAATGGTGTCCTTGATCGTCGTCGGGCTGTATTCGCTCTTGACCAGTTCCTGCTCAATCTTGGCCAGGTGGAGCTTGCGAAGTTCGCCGACACGAACCGCCGTTCCGAGAATCCGAAGGGCGCGGAGAAGCCGATACCTGCGGCTTTCGTAGGTTGCCGGTTTCTTCCTTGCCTTGGAATCGGCCAGGTACTCGTTGGCCAACTCAGCCAGACGGACATCAAGCCAGTCATGGCCACCAGCCTGCTCGCGTTTCTGCTCAGATCGCAGGGCTTTGAGCTTTCGACACGCGACTCGGTAGTCCTTGTCGAGCTTCTTCCGCTTGCCATCGAAGGTGGTACACCACCATCCGCTCGCCCCGTGGAGCCAGGGCTTTCCAGAGTTCTTTCGGGCCATTCGTGAGCCTCCCATGGAGTTAGTGAAACCGCCACAGAAAACCCAGTACGGCCGACCCGTGGGACCGAATTAAGTGTCCCTTTCAGTGTCCCACGGGTTGGTCTTTTCCGCAAGCCCTCAAATGACACGACGGAAGTCGTTGTCACGAACGGACTTACAAAGTCGGGGCGAATGGATTTGAACCATCGACCTCTGCGTCCCGAACAAGGGGAACGGGTCACAGAAAAGCCCGTAAGTGCTTACCTTTCAGTCTCTTAGATAAGTCTAGCCAGTCCACGGATTTCACACAATACCCTGCAATAGCGCTCTTTTCTCTGCAATGAACTCTGCAATGTTTGCCACACGGAACGACTGAAGATGTGTCGCATTCTGCGATGGTCCGACAGCAACTCAGGAAGGGAAATCCACGTCGCATTCATACGGTTTCTCCGCGATGCTGCTTGAATAGTCCTTGCTGTAGGATCGGGCTGGCGTGTATACAAGCGCCGAGTTGAGGCGTTGCCGGTGGAGTTGGCAGCGATTCGATCGTCTGTGGCAACAAGGCATGTCACAGCAGGGCAAAGGGGCCCGTTGAAGCGAGCCCGGCAAATCGCTGATGAGCGGATGGACGGACCCGATCAGACCGAACGTTGTTACCCCAATGGTTGCCCCGAAGGCAGTCCGAGACAGACACAACCAGACAACGCCTGACCGTTTGCCCTGCGGTGCTGACGAGAAGAACGGCGATCCATCCCTGGAAAGGATGTCGTGCTCTGACAACGGGAAGGAGTCACTGTC
>JABMRB010000230.1 GCA_013202865.1 Candidatus Nealsoniibacteriota bacterium
CAAATCCCAAATCCCAAATCTGAAATCCTAACTCCCCCAACGCTTAATCAACGAATTCGGAATCGCCAACTGGTCGCAGATCCTTGCCACGACGAAATCGATCAAATCGAGGATCGATTTCACGCCGTGGTAGAAGCCGGGCATGGCGGGCAGGATGACCGCGCCGGCCTTGGCCGCCCGCTTCAAGTTGTCCAACTGGACCATCGAAAGGGGTGTCTCGCGGGGAACGAGGACCAGCTTGCGACGTTCCTTCAGGTGGACCTCGGCCGAGCGGTGGATCAGGTTCGCGCTGGTGGCGTGGACGATCGAACTGAGTGTGCCGCTCGAACAGGGGCAAACGACCATCCCGTCGGTCAGAAACGAGCCGCTGGCGATCGGGGCCATGTAGTCGCGGTAGTGATGGTAGTGAATGGCCCCGGGCTCGCCGGAAGGAACCGAAAGCACGTTGCTCGACGAACTGGAGATTCCCGCCAGGCTGCGGATCTCCTTCAACTTGCGGTCTCTGGCAGAGACCTCGCCGCCAAGTTGCAGCATCGACGGATTGAACTTATCCAGATCGATCGTCAGATCGAGTTCCTGCTTCAACACCGCCTGGGCGGCCGCACTGATGGTCAGGTGGATATCGCAACCGGCCGCGGAGAGCACCTCCAGCAGCCGCACCGCGTACGTTGCCCCGCTGGCACCGGTAATCGCCACCACAATCGTTCGTTTCATGATTCATCCTCGGGGGATAGTACTATAGCGTAGAGTCAGCATGGTGTGGAGACTGGTTTTCAGTTTTCAGTTTTCAGTCTTCAGTTTGAGGAGGATGATTCGAGGAGGAAGCTTGTTGGCTGCGTGACGAACGGTGGGAACGTCTCACCGTGTTGGTCAATGACGCGAGCATCCGCTTCACTTCGATGACGTCGTCGGAAAGACGTTGGCAGGTCTTCGCGTCGAGGTGGCAGAGATCTCGTGCCAACAGGAGGTGGTACTGCACTTCGCTCGCCGACCCGGCGGCGATGTCAAGGAATCGGGCGAAGTCGCCGCTTGTGCTTCTTCCGCATCCTTCGGCAATATTGGCCGGGATTGACGCAGCAGACCTTCGCATCTGACTCGTCAGCCCATACCGTTCGTCGCTCGGAAATCCCCTTGTCACTTCGTAGACCGCCAGCGTCAACTCGTGGGCCTTCTGCCACACCTTCAGTTTCCGAAAATCCTGCACGGCTTCCCCCTTCCTTCATCGGACATTGTAATTACGTGCGGCAACTGACAACTGAAAACTGACAACCTTCCTACGACTTCTTCTCTCCCACGTACAACGTTGCAATCCCGAACGTAAACGGATAATACCGCACGTCGCCGAGCCCGGCCGCCCGCATTCGCTGCGCTAGGGCCTCGGCCTGGGGAAACTCGCCGACACTGGCTGGAAGGTAATTGTAAGCTGCCTGCCGGTTGCGTGCCAGGACTTGCCCGACCCGCGGCAAGACCCAATGGAAATACCAACGGTACAGCGTCCCCAGCGGCCAGGCCGTGGGTGTGGAGAATTCCAGCACGGCGACGCGGCCACGGCGGCGGCAAACTCGAACCATCTCCCGCAGACCCTCATCCGTGTCGCTGACGTTGCGCAGCCCGAACGCCACGCAAACGATCTGGAACGTCTCGTCGGGAAACGGCACACGTTGGGCATCGGCCTCCAGAAGGGTGACCTGCCGGTCGGCTCCCTTGCGACGGCACTTCGCCATGCCGATCGCGAGCATTTCGGGGCAGAAATCGGCGCCCACGACCGACACGCGTCCGCCGCCACGACGCCAATAGGCCAGCGCCAGGTCGGCCGTGCCGGTGCAGACGTCCAGAATCGGCGCATCCCCATCCGGCGGCACGAGTTTGACCGTCCGCCGCCGCCAGCGACGATCAATTCCGAGCGAGAGCAGGCAGTTCAGCAGGTCATATCGCCCGGCGATCTCACCGAACATCCGGCGAACCCGGGCAGACGATTTATCAAGCGTCATCAGTCTCAACGTGTTTAGCGGCAGCCGAAGAATGACTTCAGCGTTCGGGGTGGCTGGCGGCATAGCGCAGCGGTGCCCCAGCTTGTGACGCCCTGGGGCACCGCTGCGCTATGCCACCAGCCACCCATGTAGCTACGGTCGCCAGACCGTGGGCAACCGCCTTTGAAAATCACTGAACTCTTGCGAATCCAGCTACGACAGTCTACCGCTTGTCACCCCGGTTGTCTACAACCGGAACACGAACTCCAACGCCGAACCGCCCTCTACGCACAAGCGATGTGCTCTTGCCCATAGACCCGGTCCTGAAACCATCGCTTTACCCGCAGAAACTGGACGCGGTTGATCGCTACGGGGAAGTGCGTGAATCGGTAGCTGGTCTGGATCGAGGTCTGCCAGTGGCATTTAGAGTCCAGCGAGGCCTCGCCCATGTCGTATTGGGTATCGCCCAGGGCGAAACTACCTTGCAGCACGCGGCGATCCAGATCCAGCCCGGGCCGTACCGCGGAGAACTCGGGATCGAATCCCTTCCGCAAGGCGAAGACACGGCCCTGGTAGTGGTAGTTGTAAGCGAACGCAATCGGGCGATCTTCCAAGAGCAGCAGGTTCAAGTCGACCGCTCCGGCCCTGGCGGCAGCGGCGTGGGTCTCGCGGAGATAGTCGCCGACGGCCGGATGGCTGAGCGTGGTTCCGGTGGTCGAAGAGCCTTGCCAACTGGATTGTGCCAAACGCGTGCAGACGTCGTAGAGATCCCATCGCGGATCGCCGTTGCCACCGGCGGCGCCTTCGGGCCGATACCGTACGTGGGTCACTTTGCCCCGTTCGGCCAATCGCCGGGAGCACCGCTCGACGTTCTGCCGCCACTTCTTCTGCCGCCCGTTCCAATACTCGTCCCAGGTGCCGTCCAGGTCGATCGCCGGGGCCTGATCCCAGCCCTGCTTGCGCGGCGAGAAGCCGACCTGCCGCATGGCCGTTTGCGTACGGCCGCGGTCGTCGCCTTGCAGGTCGACCCAACGCAGATCGAGCACGTCCCAATCGCGCTCGGTTTGACGCACGTGACGCAGACCGGCCGCCAGCGTGGCCGTCGGGTTGGGGCCGATCGGTCCGAAGAAGGTTCCCCAGCCGTCCAACGGATAGGTGAGCACGCGGACGGGTCCGACCCGGGTCAATTCGGTCCGAACGACCAGCGGGAGGATTCCGATCGCTTTGCCGCCCGACGATACGATCAGCACACGCAGGCGCTGCTGCGCTGCGAAGTGCTTCAAGTAGACCTCGAACCAGTCGAGCGAATGGAAGAAGCTGGCCCCGGGCGTCTGCGACACCAGCAGGTTCCAGAACAGCCGGCAACTGGGCAGTCTGGCCGGATCGTTGATTTCTTCGACGCGGATCATGGCAGCTCTCGACTCGTGCGGCGGCGGATCATCAAGCGGAGCTGGGAGATAGAGGGGGACGCTTTGCTAATCGGAGCAATCGATGTGCCGTGGGCGAGCGACGTGGAATGCTGGGCGAGAAGAGTGCCGCAACTCATGGTGCCACAACGACTTAACCCATGCCGCGGCCCGAAAGACCCGATAGCCCCCACCGGCCGGGAGGTGGCAAAAAGACAACGCCGGCGAGATCGTGAAGATTCTTGGCCACCCTCCTTCAATTTGCAATTTTCAATTTACAATCCTCAATTTGCAATTCCCTCCCCCTCGCCCCTTCCTTGGCCGCCAGTTCGGGAGATAATCTGGTCTTCGTCCGGCGTTCCGGGTCGTCCAGTGGAGAATAGGGAGAGTCGTGTATTTCGTGTCCAATCGCAGGTAATTTCCCCGCCTTCCACACCCACTCGCAGGGGGACTCAATAGCAGGTTCGTGGCGAAAGAAGCTGTGTCGAAAACCTCCCGGCGGCACGGGTTTACGGGGTTTTGAATTTGACACGGCGATCTCGGACACCCTGGACAGGACTTACTTGTTGGATAAGGAATTGGGGCGTTTGCGTCGAGAAAGGAACCTTTTTCGACACCGGCGTGCGGATTCTAGGCCACAGTCTCGTGCGGCGCACTCCAGACGCGAGACGCACCTCGTGAGCGGAGAGTGGCGACGTTATCCTGCCGAGACCACTTGCCGACCGCCACGGGAATGCAACGTGCCCGCCAGGGCCTCTCGCCACCGCAGTAGCCGCTCCTGCGCGTCTCCGACGAGCTTGATCAGTTGCGCCTGTTCCAGCGGTTTGAGCAGGTAGTCGGTGGCTCCCAACTCCAAGGCGTCGGTCAGAGCATCCAATGTTGAATGGCCCGTCATGAAGAGCACTTGCGTGCAAGCGTTCCTACGCTTGGCACACCTGAGCAACTCCAGACCGTTGACTTCGGGCATTTCCAAGTCGGTGATGAGGATGTCGACTATTTGTGCCTCGATCTGTCTTCGTGCCTCTTTTGGATCGGTGAGGGACGTCAATTCGATCTCATTCTCGAACTGCCGCTCGATAACCTTTTTCAGTAAGCGAACCATGCTCGGGTCGTCATCGACCACGAGCAATTGCGTGGTTCTCGCAGATGCGATTGTCATGGGGTTTCCTTTGTGTTCGTAGAGGTTGTCGTTTGCAGTTCGGTGGTGTCCGGGGCCATGGCCTTGAGAACCTGACCAACGATATCCAGCGTGCTCAGGATACCGACTACCTGCCCAAGGTCATCCACTACCGGCACGCGATGGATGGCGTTCGAGTGCAGCATGGCCGCCACTTCCAAGAGGCTGTGGTCTTGCGAGACCGTCATCGCCGGCGTGGTCATGTGCGAGAGCACTGTATCGTTTTGGGAGTCGGTCGCTTCCCGCCGCAGGATGTCTTTGGAACTGAGAACGCCCACGCATACCTCGTCATACGAGACGACTGGAGCACCCGTGATGTGGTGCTCCAGCAGCTTCTCGGTGGCCGTACTCAGTTGTTGGTTCGCATAGACAGCGATCACATCGCGTGTCATCACGTCCTTGGCTCGCATCGAAGTGAAGTGGTCTTTAGTCAACGGCATTGCTTACCTCGCAACGTTCCTCGTGAGAAGCGTATTGGGCTACCTTGGAAATCAGTGTCTTTCGATCGATAGGCTTGGTCGTGTAGTCGTCACAGCCGGCCGTCAGGCACTTGTCCTGATCCGTGCTCATGGCGTGGGCCGTCAGTGCGATGATGGGGCCGGTATAGCCCGCCTCTCGCAGTTTTCCGGTCGCGTTATAGCCGTCCATGACCGGCATCTGCATGTCCATCAGGATCACGTCGAACGGAGTTCGCTGGTCGCGTGCCGCCAGTGCAAGATCGTGGGCGATCTGGCCATTCTCGGCCACGGCAACCTCGGCGCCGGCCTTCTTGAGCAGAAACGCTATCAGCCGCTGATTGTCGGGGCCGTCCTCGGCCAGCAGGACCCGACAATCGAGTGTGATCTTTGACGCGGCCGACTTCTTGTTGGCGTCGGTTGAGATCTCAGCTTCGGTCGGGTTGTCAAGCAATTTCACACCGTCCAACGGCCCGGTTCCGACCGTGATGCTGAACGTACTGCCCTCGCCATGAGTGCTCTTGACCGTGATGTCGCCGCCGAGCTTCTCCGCCAGCCGTTTGCTGATGGCCAATCCGAGCCCCGTCCCGCCGAACTTGCGGGTTGTGGAACTGTCTGCCTGCTGGAATGGCTTGAACAGATTGGCGATCTGCTCCTCGGTCATCCCAATGCCCGAGTCGACAACGTCGAATTGCATCTTTGGCTCGTGGCTCTGGGCATCCAGCAGGCGAGCCACCAGTCGGACCTTGCCGGTCTCGGTGAACTTGATCGCGTTGCCGGCAAGATTGATGAGTATCTGCCGCAGTCGGGTCGGGTCGGATTGAATACTCTCGGGTATCGGGCCGTCGTACTCGATTTCCAGGGGCAGGTCCTTCGCCGCGGCCTGAACACGCACCAGCGAGACTACTTCGGAGAGAATCTGGCACGGCGAGCACTGAACATGCTCGACTTCCAGCTTTCCTGCCTCAACCTTGGACAGGTCCAGGATGTCGTTAATAATTTCGATGAGATACTCGCCGTTTTGTTTGATGGTCGCGGCCGCATCGAGTTGCTCTTGGC
>JABMRB010000231.1 GCA_013202865.1 Candidatus Nealsoniibacteriota bacterium
CACTACGAACAAAACCGCATGAATGCGGTCACTACGAACAAAACCGCATGAATGCGGTCACTACGAACAAAACCGCATGAATGCGGTCACTACGAACAAAACCGCATGAATGCGGTCACTACGAACAAGACCGCATGAATGCGGGACTACGAACAAGAGAGCCCCCTATGCCAAAAGTTGCCTATTTTGACTGTCTTAGCGGTATCAGCGGTGATATGACGCTCGGCGCTCTGGTCGATGCGGGTGTCGAACTGGCGAAACTCAACGATGCGGTCGGGTCGCTCGGGCTGCCCGGCTGCCGGCTGGTGGCTGAGCCGGTTACGAAGAAGGGGTTTCGGGCGACGCAAGTCACTGTGAAGTACGAGCCGGAACACGCCCATCGGCACCTGCGGCATATCCTCAATATGATCGACGGCGGGCGGCTCACGCAGCGGCAGAAAGAGCTGGCCCGGCGGATCTTCACCAAGCTGGCCGAGGCCGAGGCCAAGGTCCACGGCACGAGCATCGAGAAGGTCCACTTCCACGAGGTGGGGGCGGCCGACTCGATCGCCGACGTCGTCGGTTCGGCCGTCGGGCTGGACCTGCTGGGCATCGACCGGATCGTCGCTTCGCCGGTCCCCACCGGCAGCGGCACAGTGAACATCGCCCATGGCACGTGCAGCATCCCGGCGCCGGCGACCGCCGAGTTGTTGCGAGGGATTCCGCTGGCCGAGTCGTCGGTCCGCTGCGAATTGACCACGCCGACCGGAGCGGCCATCCTCGCGGCATTGGCCGACGCCTTCGGACCGCTGCCGGCGATGACCGTCGAGCAGATCGGCTGCGGGGCCGGGCAGCGGGACCTCGACGAACAGCCCAACTTGTTGCGGCTGTTGGTCGGCCGGACGACGTCGGCTACCGACGCGACCGATCGGGTCTGCGTGCTGGAAACCAACCTCGACGACATCAGCGGCGAGATGATCGGCTATTGCACCACGCGGCTGTGGGACGCCGGCGCGCTGGACGTCTACACGACGGCGATTCAAATGAAGAAGAACCGCCCGGGCGTGAAGCTCTCGGTGCTCTGCCGCGAAGGCGACGTCGAACCGATCGAGGCCGTGTTGTTCACCGAAACGACCACGCTGGGCGTGCGCCGCTGGACGGTCGGCCGGCACGTGCTCTCGCGCCAGCCACACTCGGTGGCGACCGATTGGGGCCCGATCGAGGGCAAGGTCGGCTGGTTGAGCGACGGCACGCCCCGATTCGCGCCCGAGTTCGAGTCGTGTCGCCACGTGGCCGCCGAGCACGACGTACCGTTGCGTACCGTTTACGAAACGGCCCAAAGGGCGTTTGATCCTAGCAAAGTGGATCGCCCCGTGGAGTAACTCGCGGAGTAATTGTATGGACTTTCTCGGCGAATCGCCCCTGCCGGTCGCGTTGGCGCTGGTGGGTATGAGCATGATCATCGTGATCCTATTGCGCAGATCGCACCGCTACCTCCGACGCCAGAAGCGGAGCAACGCGTCGAGCGTCCGAACCGAGCAGCCCAGCTCGAAGCGCCGGCACTCGAATCTGGACGCCCCGGCGGATGTGCTCCGTTGGGAGGTCCAGATGCACGAAACGGCCAGGGAACTCTCGGCAACGCTGGACAGCAAGATGCGAGCATTGCAAGCACTGATTGCAGAGGCCGATCGCGCGGCGGGGCGGTTGGAGGCGGCAACCGAAGACGCGCCGGAAGCAGGCGAGTCGCGACCGCTCGACGCCGACGAACCGCGCAGCAATGTTGCCGATCGAGGCCAGGTCCGGGAGCATCAGGAGGAGATCTACACGTTGGCCGATTACGGACTGGACGTCGGCAGGATCGCCAGCCGCGTTGGCATGCCGGTCGGCGAAGTGCAGTTGATTCTCGGGCTGCGAGGGCAGCCTGGGGACTAGGGACTGGGGACTAGGGACTGGGGGCTGGGGGCTGGGGATTGGGGGCTGGGGGCTGGATGGTGTGTCTGTTCCGAGAATCGCTAGCCGAGGGCGGAAGCCCGCGGAGCCCCATCTTGAGGCAACGCTTCTGCACCGGGCCGCCAACCGCCATTGACAAGACTGCCGGGTGCAACTAATCTCCGCGCCCCTACTGGTCGCCCATTTTCTCGTTCTGCCCCACATCGCATGCCGTTATCGCTTGGCCGAATCTTGATGTTGCTGTCGGCCTTGGCCGCTGTGGCCGGGTGTCAACGGCCGTTCATGACGAGTGATTCGCCGGTCAAACCGGCCGGGATGTCGCCGGGGAGCGTCGCGTTGGACGTCTTCTTCGTGCGATTTCCGTTTGGCGATCGGGAGGCGAACGAGACGCTGTGGCAGGAGGTCGACGAGCAGCATTTCCCGGCCGAGTTGCGGCGTAAGCTGGCGGAGAACGGGTTTCGCGTCGGGCTGATCGGCGGCCAGCCGCCGATGGCGCTCTCGAAGCTGATGGATTTGAAGGACAAGCCGATGCCGACCGGCGAGGCCGCTCAGGTCGATCTGGCCGAGGCGGACGACGTGCCCCGCGTGATCCGCCGCCATCTACAGACCCGCGCCGGCCGCCGCAGCGAGATCGTCGCGTCGCCCGAGTACGAGCAAATGCCGGTGCTCTTGCGCGAGTCGGGCCGCCTCGCCGGGCAGACCTTCGCCCACGCACAGGCCCGGCTTGCCGTGAAGACGCTCCCCCAGCCGGACGGCCACGTGCTGTTGGAGTTGGTTCCCGAGCTGCAGCACGATCAGGCCCGGCAACGATGGATCGGCGACAACCAGGGCATGCTTCGTCTGAAGGCGGATCGCCCATGTCGGGCGTTCGACGAGATGAAGATCTCGGCCAAATTGGCCCCGGGATCAATGTTGCTGCTGAGCAGCCTGACCACCAGGCCGGCAAGTCTAGGGCATCGTTTCTTCACGGAGAACGATGGCCAGTTGGAGCAGAAGTTGCTCGTGATCCGTCTCGTCCAGACACAACACGACAGCGTCTTCTCACCGCCGGACGTGTTGCAGTTGGACGAGTAGGCGGTTTGTAGTGACCGCATTCATGCGGTCTTTTCTGCCGATCCAGACCCGATAAATCGGGTCACTACGAACAAGATCATGCGGTTCTTGCCGATTCAGACCCGATGAATCGGGTCACTACGAACAACAAGAAAAACCCACGGGCAGCGCCCGGAAACCGGGGCCACCCGTGGATACCAGGGGGGAGCTTCGTTGGTTTGTTCTTGCTACTTGCCCAACGACGCGCGGACCGCGTCCAGTTGCCCGGTGGAGCCGAGCTTGCTGTTCTTATGGGCGATGTAGTCGGCGTAGGCCGCCATGAAAATCTTCCCCGGCGGACGCAGGTCGAAGTTCTCCGGGTCGTCGCGGAACGATTCCCGGTGGATCGCACACCAGACCAACCGCCCGTCGGTGTCGATGTTCACCTTGCAGACGCCCA
>JABMRB010000232.1 GCA_013202865.1 Candidatus Nealsoniibacteriota bacterium
CACGGCAACACCTGGGCGTCTCCCTCACGTCCCAACGCCGCCTGGCTTACGCCAATGCGGAACAAAACCAGCATAAACAACCGAACTCCCGAAACCACCGTTTTTGACAGTCTAGGGCTTGCCCTGACCTACCAGTGGTGCGTTGCACGCACCCTACGGTTTTGCCCTCCCGCTACGTACCGCCCGTCGCGTATAATTCAATATCCGTTGAATTCACGCACGCTGTACAACCACCATGCCCGAATCCCACCCACCCGACGACAACTCGCACGCGGCCGAAAAAGTTCGCTCGTTTCCGCATACGCCGGGTGTCTACCTGATGAAGGACGCCGCCGGTCGGGTGATCTACGTCGGCAAGGCCAAGGACCTTCGCAGCCGGGCCGGGAGCTACTTCCTCAAGGCGGCCGCCGAAGATTCTCGCACGGCCGGGCTGGTCCGCGAGATCCGCGATATCGACTACCTCGACGCCGATAACGAAATCGACGCCCTCTTGATGGAAGCCCGGCTGATCAAAGACATCCTGCCGAAATACAACAAAGACCTCCGCGACGACAAGAGCTTCCCCTACCTCGAAATCTACACCCGCGAGGATTTCCCTCGCGTAGTTTTCACTCGCGAGCCGAAAGCCACCGGCACGAAGCTCTACGGGCCGTTCGCCAACCCGCGGGGGCTTCGCGGGGCGATCCAGGTGCTGCAAAAGATCTTCCGATACCGCACTTGCGCGCTCGATATTTGCGAGCAGGACGAGCGATGGAAGTGGTTTCGCCCTTGCCTGCTGCATTCGATCCGACAATGCACGGCCCCGTGCAATCTGCGGATCTCGAAGGAGGACTACCGCAAGGAGATCCGCCGGCTGCAAAAGTTTCTCGAAGGCAACCGCAAATCGCTCTTGAAGGAGATGCACGAGGAGATGGCCGTCGCGGCCGCTGCTCGGCAGTATGAAGAGGCCGCCCGGCTCCGCGACGAGATCGAAATGCTCGAGTCGCTCGACCAGCGTGGCGAACTCGACAAACACGTCCAGCCGGAGGTCTTTCCGATCGACCCTAAGAAAGGGCTCGTCGGCTTGCAGAAGGTGTTGCATCTGGCCGATCGCCCGCGAACGATCGTAGGCGTCGACGTGGCCCATACCGGCGGCACGGAAACCGTCGCGTCGCTCGTGCAGTTCCTCGACGGCCTGCCCTTCAAGCCGGGCTACCGGCGGATGCGAATTCGCACGGTCGAGGGCGCCGACGACGTAGCAAGCATCCGCGAGGCCGTGGGGCGATACTTCGGCCGACTGCACGACCAGGGCGAGATCTTCCCCGACATCCTCCTGATCGACGGCGGCCGCGGGCAGTTGGGCGCCGCGCTCTCGGCGTTCGCGGCGTTGGAGATTGTGCCGCCGGTGGTGCTCTCACTAGCCAAGCGCGAGGAGTTGATCCACGTCGCCGACCGGGACGAGCCGTTACGTCTAAGCCGTCGCGCCTACGCGCTGCGTCTACTACAATACGTCCGCGACGAGGCCCACCGTTTCGCCCAGCACTACCACCACATCTTGCGCCGCAAGTCAACGCTCGGCGAGTAGGTCAGGGCTCGCCCTGACAAGCCCCGCGTCCTCTCGTCCCTCTCGTACCCAGGCTCCGCCTGGCAGATGTCGGACGGTCAGGTCGTCGGGGCAGGAGACGGAACGCCAAGGAATATCGAATGTCGAACAAGGAGTATTGAAGTGTGGAGTGTGTCCGGTTCGTGGCGTCTTCCCTTCGTCGTTCAACACTCCTTGCTCGACATTCGATACTCCTTCCCCGCAGGGCAACCACACCCGTCCCGTCAGATCTGGTACGGCCAGACGGGCAGACCGGCCCGTTGCTCTTCACGCATCGTTCCGGGAGTAGTGCCCGGCGGTGCATCACCAGCAAGTGGCCGTCCCGCCAGACGCCAATCTCGACCGGCACCGCTGGCGGCACGCTCTCCTCAACGAATTCGGCCGTGGGGTAGTCCGGCACCCGCGGTGCTTCATAAGGATTGACTTCTGCCATAGCCGCTGCTCCCGCGGAGAATGTTGCCACCAGATTGGCTGGAACTTCGGCGGTTGTCAACAGGCGCGATCACTTCAGCGCCTCCCACGCAGATTCCGCAACCGGTTCGGTCGGCTGCTCATAATGCACCGACGTGCCGCGGAGTGGATACTGCGTGGTATCGTCCCCCTTCGACGAGTCTTCTCGGGCCGGTTGCTCTGCCTCCAACGCCTGCTCCCCGGCCACGTCCGCAGCGAGAAGCCGAATCAGCCGGACCTTCTCGGATCGCGGCAGCGATTGGATCGACGGAAGAAGTTCGGTGAGTGTCATAGAACACCTTCGGATAGTTGAGTTGCCAGCATCAGGACGCGGCCTTATCTGCTTCCAGCACGTCAAGCAGCGTGGCGGCGCCTTCAGTGGCATCGTGTGGCGACCAGATGGCAACCGTCTGGTTCGCGAGTTCACGTGCGATATGCTCGCAGACTTCCATCGAATGCTCTACGGTGGTTTGTATCTGAGAGCGTTTCATGTCGTCACCCCAAATTGTCGGCGGACTTCATCGACGTCAACGACCTGCCCAGCATCCGCATCTTCGATACCTGCTTCGATGCATTGGCGAACGTAGACACGATACATCACGTCGTCCCAGGTGGCACCGTCCGGAAGCGCATCGATGATGCGATGGCCTTTAGACCTGACATTGCCGGACGCCGCGTGTGCCATGGCCACTATCTCCGAATCACTTGATCTAACGGTTAGAACTCACGGGGGTGTGACTCGTGCAACGGTTGGGTAGCCGGTCCCTTCTTCAATTCGCAACGATTATCCAGCAGTCTTCGCACACCGATCGACTTCCGCGAGAAGACAGATTTCTCTTGCACCGAGGGCACATAGAAACCTGCTGGAAGTCTTCGGCGTCCGTGTCCAGGAACCACCAGTAGTAACATGGCCTGCACTCCGCAAGGCTCTGACGCAGAGCTAGTCCGCGCGTGTTGACCGGACTTTGTGGGTCGAAGAGTTGGGACTTTGCCCATGCCTCGAATTCGGCGGAGTCCAGCCAAAGATGGAAGAAGCAATCATGGAACGTCCGCCAAGACGCCAACTCGTCGGCCAGTTGTTCCGAGAATCCAAGACGCTCGGGTGGGACTTCGAGGTTACAGTCGGCGCAGGAGATCGGGTTGCACGACAGGTGCGGCTGCAACACGACCGCAGGGTCACCGAGGCATGAGCAAAGCTCGTCGTCAGGAGTAGGTGACGGCGGCTTCAGTTTCCAGTACGGATCATTGTTTGTCATCGCGTACAACCTCAACGGCAGGAACGCACAGACCGTTCTCCGAAATCGACCGTTCTGTTTCGATGGTTTCGTTCAAGAAACCACCCGTACTCACGCACCAACAGGAGGACTGGACGTTCAGGGGTCCTTTCCTCCCGTTACCGCACAACAACGCCTCCCCCGCCGTGTATTCACGACGGGCTAAACATCCGCTCCCCGCCGTGTATTCACGGTGGGCTAAATAGATCCTACGCCGGAATATCTACCCACTGGCCCTGCTTCGCACTATCGAGCACGGCTTCGCAGACTTTCTGCGTTCGCAGCGCGCCGCGCATGTCCGGCTGGAACTTCTCGCCGCCTTCCAGGCTCGTGAGGAAATCGGCCAGGCTGTTGATGAACGTGTGCTCGTAGCCGATCACGCAGCCGGGCACCCACCAGTTGTTCATGTAGGGGTGCTCGAAATTGGTGACCAGGATGTCCTGCCAGCCCGTTAGATGGTCTTCGATCTTGTTGCCCTGGGGGTCCGCGTAGCGGAAGAACTTCAGCATGTGGGCGTCCTCCAGGTTGAAGAACATGGCCCCGTTCTCGCCGTTGATTTCCATCGTGCTGTAGTTCTTTCGGCCGCGGGCGTATCGCGTGCTCTCGAACGTGCCGATCGAGCCGTTCTCGAAGACGGCCAGGAACATGCAGGCGTCGTCGATGTCGACCTTCTCGACCTTGCCCGTGTCGGCGTGCTTGCGCTCCTTGATGAAGGTCTCGGCGTAGGCGGTCACCTTTTGGATCGGGCCGTTGAGCCACTCGGCCGTGTCGATCGAGTGGGCCAGCAGGTCGCCGGTCACGCCCGAGCCGGCTACCTTTGAGTCGAGCCGCCATAGGGCCATA
>JABMRB010000233.1 GCA_013202865.1 Candidatus Nealsoniibacteriota bacterium
ACGTAACTCCTTATTTCAAGCCGACTTATTGATCAACTCGGCCGAACTCCGGGCCTGCTCTCAAAACGCAAACCTGGTGCAATATTCGCCCGGCCCAAGATTTGCGTACCCTATCTTACCCAAAGCACGGGATATGTCGCTTGGTTATTGCTGAGATTGGAAGGATTTGGAAACGAGGGCCGAGAAACTCGCGCTGAATTCCCGCCGGCCGTCGCGACCTCGACGGGGTTGGCAGTGGGTGGCATTCGGTGATAATCAACATGAGTAGGTATGCACGGCCCCGGCCAACAATGACTCAAACCGCCAAGGCGGGTGCTATTTCAAGGAGGTCCCACTCATGTTCGCTCAAAACATCGCCGCGAGATTCGGTGCGCTGTCGTTCGCTCTGGCCGTTGTGTTGATTGCCGGCTGCCAGGAAAAGCCGGCCGGCCAGCAGGCCGACCGAACGCCGACCCCAGACGAGACACCGGATGCTGAGAAGCCGAAGCCGGTCGTAGAGCCGGTCGTGAAGCCGGTCGTGGAGCCGGTCGTGGAGCCGGTCGTGGAGCCATCGCCTCCGATCAGCAAGCTCGATCAACTCCTACGGGACTTGCGTAGCGAAAAGAAGGGCGTCCACGACGCCGCCCGTCGCGAGTTCGAGACGCTGCTGCCGCAGATGGGCAACGCCCTGACCGTGGCCGAAGGCGAGAAACTACTGCGTGCGGCGGCCGAGCAATACCCGTCGTTCGACTCCGGTGGCGACGACTTCACGGCCACGCTCGTCGCTGCGACGGCCCAGAATCCCAAAGCGGAGTACGTGCCGGTCGTTGTGGAGATCTACGGCAAGCTGAACGACGACGCTAAATGGCAGGCGTCGGTGCTATTGGCCGGTTTGGAGACTCGCGAGGCCGCCGTCGCCACCATGGAGATCCTCCGCACGCACGCCGCGGACGGCAAGGTCCCGGGCCTGGATATCGGCCGGCTCGCGGAGAAACCGCGTCACGCCGAGGTCTTTTTCCCCGAATTGCTGAAATACGTCACGGCCGAGCAACTCACGTTCGACGTCTACCGGCTCTGCCTGGTCTACTGCAACGAGGGCCTGGTGCCGCCCGAGAAACTGGCCCCGTTTGCCCAGCAGACGCTCAAAGACTATCGCGCGTTGGCCGAGAAGCTCAAGCCGGCCCAGTCGGCCGAGGGCGTGGCCTGGATGTGGGAGGCCGACTACGGCCAATCGCGATACGACGCCGCGATGCTGCTGGACCTGCTCGGATACTTTCCGACCGACGCCGTCGAGACCGACCTCCAAGGGGCCTTGAAATACGCCGACCCGCGGCTGAAGTATTTTGCCATCTTCAGCCTGTTGCGGCAGGGCAAGACGGTCGAGCCCGAGCATTTCAAGGCCGTGGCCGGTCACACAGAAACGCGTGCCTGGCTCTACGAGGAATTGGGCAAGCTGGAGAAGTCCTCGCTAATGCCCAAAGAATTCGCCACGCAGGCCGCGCTGGCCGAGTGTGACTTGGTGGCATGGTTGTTGCATCCGGAGGAGTTGGGCCGGGTGCCCGACGAGGTCGAATTGATGGAAACAGTAGGCGTTGAAACGGCAGAAGCCGGCACGACGCACGATTACTACGTCTTCCGGTTTCGCATGCTCAAGCCGCACCCGGCCGCCGCCAACGGCTGGATGGCCGGCGTCTCCGGGCCGTTTGTCCGTGGCGATCCGCCGACAATATCATCCCAGGGCGGGACGTTCAGCAGGTTCGAACCCGCGGAAGGGAAGACGGCCCAGCAACACGTGGACGCCGTTCGAGCGGTTACCGGACAATTGCCGGATAAAGAGGGAACTCCGTGACGGTCTGGGTGCCGTTTACTGCTTGGCGCGGCAGTCGGCGCACAACCCGGTGACGAACATCCGGTGGCTATGCACCTCGAAAGAATGCTCTCGGGCGACCGCGTTGCGAATCTGTTCCAGTTCGTCGCTGTGGAATTCGATCAGCTTGTTGCACATCTGGCAGTGGAGGTGATCGTGGCTCGGGTAGCCGTAGTCGTGTTCGAAGACGCTACGGCCGCCGAGGTTCATTTTCCGCAGCATGCCGGCCTCGACCAATTCGGCCAGCGTGCGGTAGATCGTCGGGCGGCTCAACTTGCGCTGGGCGATCAACTCCTGCAGATGCTCCATCAGTTCGTCGGCGTCGAAGTGATCGTGATGACTGTAGATGGTCTCGACGATCACCTGGCGCTGTTGCGTGATCCGCTTTCCGCGGCTCTGCAAGAACTGGCTGAAGCGCTCTGCCGGCGGCAGTTTAACGCGAACCGGGCCCAGCGAATAGCTTTCCGACATGACGACCAGGACTATCCGATTTCATCCAGGAGCCGATCGACGGCAACGTCGAGCTTCTCCGCGGTTTCGTAAGTCCCCGCTGCGAGCTGCGATCGAATCGAATCGACGCGATCCTGACGAACGTCGGGGATCTGGTGAGTCTGTTCAACCAGTCGGGCTTCTTGGGAGATATCCACTTCGTCGTTGATTGGGGTTGCGTCGGGCCGCGCCACGGGCTCAGAGGGGCGCGTACTGTGCGGCGGTCCGACCTGTTGTGGGCCGTGCAAATGTGCGGGGCCGTAGATGTGCATCTTTCCCTCCACTTGGACAATACCGAAGTCCGTCCTTGAAATAATAGGTCACGTTCGGTGGGCTTCGTGCCAGCGTCGCGTCGACCTCAAAAAACGAGCACGTCCATGTGGGTACCCGTGTCATCGGCCGGCCAAACCCATCGGATCAAGTCATTCCGAAAACGCCCTATTGGTATCGAAACTTGTTTCTCGAAGACTTGTAACGGCTGTGACGGCGACTTACTTCTGGCCGTCAAACGGTCGCCCCGTCGCACGTGCTTTCCCGACAACACTGAACCGCTGCCGTTGTGCAACACGCGTTCACTGTAAGCGACATATCCCGATATACGCACCTCCATCATCGCCGGTTCTTCCGGCCGCGACGAATTCTTCGATCAAAACCATTGAGTTGATCTCGGGATTATAGGCAATTGTCGGAATCTGGACAACATCGACCCGGTGACGCCTGAGGAAGAATTGCGGGAATCACTGTCTGGCGAAACTGGGTGAATGGGGCGGTGCTGCTATCGCGTGCAGCCCGTCCGGGGGGGGGCGATAAAACGAAACCTTTGGCCGTTTCAGTTGTTTATATAAATGACGATGTTTTCATTCCCCTTCCCAAACCCAAGGAGACGCAGAACATGCGCAGGGTGCTCCCACTGCTGTTGACCGCCATGGCGGTCGTTATGCTGTCGCAGATCGCGACGGCCGAACCACCTCAAAAGGGCCCACAACGCCCCGACCCCGAGCAACTCTTCAAGCGGCTCGACGCCAATCACGACGGAAACGTCACGGCCGACGAGATCCCCCAAGGTGCTCCGGACCGCTTCAAAGAGCTCCTCAAGCGGGCCGACGTCAACCACGACCGGAAGATCACTCCCGGCGAGCTTTCCGCGGCAGCAAAGAAAATGCGGGAATCCATGCAGCGCGGCCGCAGTGGCCCGTCTGACGCCCGCCGACCGAGCCCGCCGCCGGCACGCCCGCAGGCAACGGACCGGCGCCCCGCTGGCCACCCACAGGTCCGCCGACCGCTTCCCGCGGGCCATCCACCGATCCAAGGCCGTCCTTCCGGGCATCCGTCCGTACAGCGCCGGCCCGGTCCGCCTGCCGCCGCCGGCCGGGGTATGCCCGACCCGCGGGTTGCGTTCCGGATGATGGACCGCGACCGCGACGGCAAGCTGAGCGTCGAGGAGTTCACCGCCGGAGTGGGACGTTTCCACCGGGCGCAATCGACGGCCCGTCCGCCGCAGGCTCAGCGTCCTTCACGGCCCAGCGACAGGCCAAGCCCGCAAGCTCACCGGCCGAGCCCGCCACGCGGCCACGGTTCTCCACACGCCGGCAGGCCTAGCCCGTCGCACGACCGCGGATCGGCGATACGTTCGGAGATCGGCAAGCGGATTGCGGAAGCCCGCAAGAAAGTGGTAGAGAAGCTCGACAAGAACAAGGACGGCAAGGTCGACGACGCCGAGAAGAAGGCCGCCCACGATGCGTTCGCTAAGGGCATCAAGGCAAAGAAGAAGGAGTTTATCGCGAAACTCGACAAGAACAAGGACGGTAAGGTCGACGACGCCGAGAAGAAGGCCGCCCGCGACGCGTTCGTCAACGGCATCGAGGCAAAGAAGAAGGAGTTCATGGCGAAGTACGACAAGAACAAGGACGGCAAGATCGACGACGCCGAGAAGAAGGCCATCCGCGCCGACTTCGTAAAGCGGGCGCAGGAGCGCAAGCGTCCGGAGCCTAAGAAGGAGCCGCCCAAGAAGCCCGAAGTGAAGAAGGCGCCGCCCCAGAGTGATCGGGCGAAACGCTTTGCAGAGATGCGCAAGGAGTTCACGGCGAAGCTTGACAAGAACAAGGACGGCAAGATCGA
>JABMRB010000234.1 GCA_013202865.1 Candidatus Nealsoniibacteriota bacterium
CAAATCCCAAATCCCAAATCCCAAATCCCAAATCCCTAACCCCCCCACCTCCCCATCACCGTGCTGCCGGCCTTGACCTTACGGCCAACCTCCACCTCGATCTTCAATCCATCCGTCTTTGGCAGAATCAACTCGGTGCGGGAGCCTAGCTTGATCATGCCGAACTTGGCTCCCCGGGCAACCAGTTCGCCGGGCCGCAGACCGCAGACGATCCGGCGGGCGATCGCGCCGGATATCTGCCGGACCACGATCCGGCGATGGGGCGGTGCCTCTTCTTCCAGCACGATCCGCGTGTTCTCGTTGCGGATGGCACTCTCCGGATTCAAGGCGTTGAGGAACTCCCCCGGCCTGTATTGCAGGGCGATCACCCGCGACTCGCTCGGGGCACGGTTCAGGTGTACGTTGAAGATCGACAGGAAGATCCCGATCCGCACGGCCGGGCCGCCGACCAGTTCGTCGTGCTCCAACTCGACGATCTCGGCGATCTTGCCGTCGGCCGGCGAGACGATCAGCCCGGGGTCTTGCGGCACGCGTCGCGGCGGATCGCGGAAGAAGTAGACGATCAGGCCCAGCAACACACCCGGAACGACCGCCAGGTACCACATCGGGGTGCAAGCCGCCACCACGGTCAACGCCGCCATCGGCCAGCCCATCAGTTGCAGTTCGGCCAGACCCCATCGCGCAAACGGCAGCCGCTCGCGCCAGGCGAACGGATCGTCTGTCGGGGCCCAATCGCATCGGCATTGGTTGCGGCAGTACTTCAAATCGCGTGGATCGAGTATCTCGTGGGGTGCCCCGTCGCAATCGCCACTGCGCAACTGAGCCATCCGGCGGACATATCCCTGCCGGAACCGCTTCAAGTACCACCGTCGCCATCGCCCCCAGGCCAGCTCGATCCGATAGCAGACCCCCCCGCCCGGCTGGACGCCACAGAAACTGTCCGGCAGCGGCTCCGGAATAGCTCGATTGGTGGGGGTGTCTGCAATGCTCATGGGTGGGCCAAGGTCTGAAAACGATCATGCCAACCCCATATCGTACCCGCTCAAGCAACGCCTGAGAAGGAAGGGCTGTATCGGTATGGGCGTGGCCCGGGCCAGATCGTAACGCACTTGCCTCAGCGAGCCGCCGGGTTTACCCCGGCGCAGCGGTCGGGCAATCCAGCCAGACAGGTCTACGCCCCGGATTACAGCCCCCGTGACGCGGGGGGGCTTGGGCTGCTATAATTCTTATATCCGCACGACAAGCCAATTCGACCATCTCCCGGCCCAGTGGAGGATCAGCACGATGGGACTCGCTGGCGCAGAAATCGAACTGATCAACAGTGACGACCTGGCGCTTGTCAGGCGCGGACACCTCCAGGAAGGCGACATTCGGCGGATGCGGGTGACCGCGCTGGTCGACAGCGGCGCCTACATGCTGGTGATCAACGAGAACATCCGCGCGCAGCTCGATCTGGGCAAGGTTGACGAGAAGGAGGCCGTCCTGGCCGACGGTACGCTGAGGAAGCTCGACATCGTCGGTCCGCTCGACGTTCGATTCGAGAACCGAGCTACGACCGTCCGGGCAATGGTCATTCCTGGCGAGGCGGAGGTGCTCCTCGGTGCCATCCCCATGGAAGATATGGACGTGGTGATCGACCCGAGACAGCAGAAGCTGATCGTCAACCCGGAAAGCCCCTATCTACCCAAAATGTCGTTGAAGTAACTCCTGCAACGCTCGGGCTTGTCCCGAATCTCGGCCCCCGCTAGCCAAACGCCTACGGATCGGGCAGAATAGGGCGTTTGCAATCCCCTTGCAACGGACGCCGTGTTGGCCGACATCGGCCCGGCGACAATCATACCTTCGAGTCCCCTTTTCGGAAGGAACAGACATGAGTTCAACCATCGTAGACATCCGCGCCCGGCAGATCCTTGACAGCCGCGGCAATCCAACCATCGAAGTCGACGTGGAGACCGTCGACGGCTCGTTCGGCCGGGCCGCCGTACCCAGCGGCGCCAGCACGGGCGTGCATGAGGCCTGGGAATTGCGCGACGGCGACAAGGACAAATACCTCGGAAAGGGGGTAACCCAGGCCGTCGAGAACGTCAACGGCAAGCTGGCCGACGAACTCTGCGGCATGGACGCCCTGGACCAGATCGCCCTGGACCAGCGGATGGTCGAGATTGACGGCACGGAGAACAAGAAGGGCCTCGGGGCCAATGCGATCCTGGGGATCTCGCTGGCGACCGCCCACGCGGCGGCCGATCACTGCGGGCTGCCGTTGTTCCGCTATCTGGGCGGGGTCGGTGCTCGGATGATCCCGGCGCCGATGATGAACCTCGTCAACGGCGGCGAGCACGCCGACAACGCGGTAGACATCCAGGAATTCATGGTGATGCCGCTGGGGTTGGAAACGTTCACCGACGCGATCCGTTGCGGGTGCGAGATTTTCCACAACCTCAAGAAGGTGCTGCAATCGAAGAAGCTGGCCACCAACGTCGGCGACGAAGGCGGGTTCGCCCCCGACCTGAAGAGCAACAAGGATGCACTCGACCTGCTGATGGAGGCCGGTGAGAAGGCCGGCTACGAGATGGGTAAGCAGGTCTTCATCGCCATGGACGTCGCCGCCACCGAGTTCTACGACGACAAGAAGCAGCTCTACTCGATCGACGGCAAGCAGATCGACGCTGCCGGCATGGTCGGACTGCTCGCCGAGTGGACCGACAAGTATCCGATCTGTTCGATCGAAGACGGTTGCTCCGAGGACGACTGGGACGGCTGGAAG
>JABMRB010000235.1 GCA_013202865.1 Candidatus Nealsoniibacteriota bacterium
CAACCTTAAGATCCTTCGACAAGCTCAGGATGACAGACGGTTCCCGAGGATGACAGACCGGTTATCCAGGACAGGACGGTTACCCAGGATGACAAACGGTTACCTAGGACGGGACGGCTACCCAGGACAGGACGGCAAACAGGTTACAGGCCCATTTACGCCCCGACCCTCTCCTCTGGCTGAATCAGAACCGTGCAGACGTGACCATTGATGTCGAGTTCCTCACCCGCGATGGTATCGACCGCCGCGCAGCGGGTGGCGAGTACTTCGGTCGCCACGTAATCTGCATTCGCGGCGACCGCGTCGCGCAACTCGGCATCCCCCGTAAAGGTGATCCGAATGCGCTGCGTGACCTCCAGGTCCGCTGTCTTGCGCATATTCTGCAGCTTGCTGACAAACTCCCGCGCGAGCCCCTCCTGAATCAATTCCGCTGACAACTCGGTCTCAAGCGCCACAACAAGTTGGCCTTCCGACGCGACGACCAGCCCCACCCGCGGAATACGCTCAATGACGATATCCTCGCCGCTCAGTTCCACCGCTTCGCCATTGAAGTCGACTGAAATGGTACCGCCCCCTGCCAGTGAAACAAGTGTGTCATGGTTCAGCCCTGAAATTGTCTTCGCCAGCAGCTTCATCTGCGCCCCGAAGCGTGGCCCCAGCTTTCGGAAATCGGCCTTTGCTTTCAGATCCGCAAGGTCTGTCTCGTTGCCTCCGAACGACAGCTCCCTTACGTTGAGCTCATCCTGCATGATCTCGCTGTACGCTGCGAGCTTTGCCAGCACGGCGGCATTACTGGAGACCACGTGGAGTCTGGCAAGCGGCTGGCGCACCTTGAGATTGTGATCGGTCCGCAGCTGCCGTCCGAGTCGCACAATGGTCATGACCGTTGCCATCTCGGTTTCCAGCTCGGGGTCACGGTTGCTGCCGTCGGCCACCGGGAAGTCGCAGAGATGGACGGACTCGGGCATGTCGGCCGTGCGCAGATTCTGGTAGATGTTCTCGCTGATGAAGGGCACAAAGGGCGCTGCGATTTTGGAGAGCTGGAGCAGCACGTAGTTGAGCGTCTGGTAGGCTTGCGTCTTGTCGGCATCATCCTGGGACTTCCAGAAGCGTCGACGACTCCGCCGAATGTACCAGTTCGTCAGGTCGTCAATGAACTGCACGAAGGGGCGCACGGCGCGCTGCAAGTCGAATGCATCCATAGCGCTCGCGACATCCGCGGCGAGACTCTCCAACGCGCTGCGAATCCATCGGTCCAACTGATTCTGCGTCCGGGCGCCATCCAGCTTCCCGGTGTCCCATCCGTCGATGTTCGCGTAGGTCACAAAGAAGCTGTAGGAGTTCCAGAGCGGAATCAGAAGGTGGCGCAAGGCGTCCTTAACGCCCTCTTCGGAGAACCGAAGACTTTCGGCTTTCACCACAGGCGAGTTGATCAGGTAGAGACGCAGCGCATCGGCTCCATACTCATGCACGATATGCAGGGGGTCGGGATAGTTCTTGAGACGCTTGCTCATCTTGAGCCCGTCCGCGGCCAAAACCAGGCCGTTGACGACCACATTTTGGAATGCCGGTTTCTTGAACAGCGCCGTGGAAAGGACCATCAACGTATAGAACCAGCCCCGCGTCTGGTCGAGCCCCTCGGCAATAAAGTGCGCCGGGAAATTGGCTTCAAAGTGCGCCTTATTCTCGAACGGATAATGATTCTGGGCGTACGGCATCGCGCCGGACTCAAACCAGCAGTCGAGGACTTCCGGCGTACGGCGGTATGTCTTCCCGTCCTTCTCGATGAGGATGCCGTCGAGAATGTGCTTGTGAAGGTCTTCGACCTTTTGCCCGGAGAGCGTTTCGAGCTCCGCGACCGAGGCAATGCAGATTGTGTCTTCCGGATCGGCAACATTGACCCAGACCGGAATGCAGGAACCCCAGAACCGGTTGCGGCTGATGTTCCAATCCTTGGCGTCAGCCAGCCAGTTCGCAAACCGCTTTTCACCGACATGACTGGGCATCCAGGGCACCTGGGCGTTGTTGGCCAGCATCTCATCGCGCAGATCCTCCACGCGCACGTACCAGGCATCAATGGCACGATAGATCAGCGGGGTATCGGTGCGCTCGCAGAAGGGATAGCTGTGCTGAATCGTAGACTGGTGGATCAGCTTGCCCTCGTCTTTGAGCCGTTTGATGATGGCCTTGTCGGCATCCTTGCAGAACTGCCCTGCGTAGTCGGAAACCTGCGACGTGAACTTGCAGTCCACATCCAGCGGCTCGACGAGCGGGATGTCGGCGGCGCTGCAGACGCGGTAATCGTCCTCCCCGTAAGCCGGGGCCATGTGCACAATGCCGGAACCGTCTTCGGTACTGACGAACGGATCAACCAGCACGCGGAAGGAGTTGGGATTGTCGGCAAAGTAGTCAAAGAGTGGCTCGTAGGTCAGACCTTCTAGCTCTGTCCCTTTCATCGTCTTCAAGACTGCGTACTGGTCCGGCTTCTGGTAGTAGGCTTT
The DNA here is from genome assembly GCA_013202865.1 of Candidatus Nealsoniibacteriota bacterium. GTDB lineage: Bacteria > Planctomycetota > Planctomycetia > Pirellulales > Thermoguttaceae > JABMRB01. The sequence continues at coordinate 2,502 of JABMRB010000235.1, forward strand.
CAGACGGGCTTCCGCCAACACGTAGATTTCGCCATTTTCGACGTCGCGCACCGCGACGTAGTCGATGTCCGGACCGGCGCAAATCGCGAGGTTGGACGGCAGCGTCCACGGCGTGGTCGTCCAGACCAGCGCGGAGGCGTTCTCAATCTCGAATCCACGCAACCTCACGCGCACCGTTATGGAGGGATCCTGCACGTCCTGGTAGTTGCGGCCCGCTTCAAAATTGGAGAGCGGCGTGTTGAGCTTCCAGCTGTAGGGCATGATCCGATGTGCACGATAGATGCGGCCCTGCTTCCAGAGCTCCGCAAACACCCACCAGATCGTCTCCATGAAATCCTTGTCCATGGTCTTGTAGTCGTTTGCGAAGTCCACCCAGCGCCCCATGCGGGTGACGGTCTTTTCCCACTCTTCCACGTAGGTGGAGACCATTGAGCGGCACTGCTCGTTAAAGACGTCGACGCCGGCTTCAACAATCGCGGGAGCGCCTGCGAGGCCGAGTGCTTCCTGTGCCAGCGCTTCGATCGGCAGCCCGTGGC
>JABMRB010000236.1 GCA_013202865.1 Candidatus Nealsoniibacteriota bacterium
CGACTGGGACGCGTCGAGCGACGGCGACGGCCAATACGACCCGGGCGAAGACGGCCCCAACAACCACCTTGCGATCGCCACGGACAAAACGCCGCTGCTGCCCGGCGATGTGGCGAGTTTCGCCAACTACACAAGCTACAGCCACGGCATCAACGGCCTGATGATCGATATCGCCAACCTGCCCGCCGGCGTGACACCTGTGGCGAGCGATTTCCGATTCCACACGGGCAACGATTCGACGCCGGGCGATTGGCCCGTCGCGCCGGCCCCGAGTTCGGTAACGATCGCAGCGGGCGTCGGCACGGGCGGCAGCGACCGGGTGACGATCATCTGGCCGGATGGCGCCATCCGCAACGAGTGGCTCGAAGTGACCGTTGAGCCCACTCCCCACTTCCCACTCCCCACTGCTGACGTCTTCTATTTCGGCAACGCCGTGGCGGAGGCGGGCAACATTGCCTCCGACGCCCGGGTGACGACCGCCGAGCTGTTGCTGGCGCGGAACAATCCCCGCGGCTTTCTCAACTCTGTACCGATCGACTTCCCCTACGACTACAATCGTGACCGCCACGTCAACTCGACCGACGTGCTGCTGGCGAGGAACAACCAGACAAACTTCCTCAACGACCTGGAACTGATCGATCTGTCCGGAAACGAAGCCGCCGAACAGGGATCAACGAGCCGGCAGACCTTGGCCGGCGAGTTCGCCTGGTTGTACGATCAGCAGTTCTCCCCGGCGACCGCCTCGACCCAACCACGCGACAAGAAGGACCTCGACCCGGAGGTCATCGACCAGTTGTTGGCCGAATACTGGCCCCGGACCAGTTGAAGGGGCAGCGGATTGAAGTAGTCGTGACAAGAGTCGGTCGCGATCGGGCGTCACCCTACACCTTTTGTTGGTTCGGCACCCACCCCGAGACTGGTTTTCTGCAATTCCATGCGGTGGTTTTCGCCAGTCATCGATGGAATTCCGGATTCTTCTTGGATTTTTGGGAGTTTTTCGCGTGCGCGGCTTGAGGTAGTTGACAAATCCAGTGGAATTGCTCTAATATATATGAATCCTCTGGATCCTCGACCTTCAGACGGATTTCCAGGCTGCATCGAATCTCTCACGTTTTCATTGAGGCAGCAACGGCATCGGTGTGAGTAAGAGACTGCCGTAACCGGCGGCAATTCTTATCGCGCAAGGTGCATTCTTCTGGCAGTCCCCGGAGAAAAAGAGACATCGGCGCATGTTTTCTGCGCGGAGACCGTCTCGAGCCATATTTCGCACTCGACCCCATTCACAAGGAGCGAAAACCATGAGTAGAATCATCCTGACGCTGGCATTCTTGGCCACGGCGCTGCTGTTGGCTGCCGGCGGTACGGCGCAAGCCGACATTGTGGCCCCCACGGACGTTGCCGGCACCGTCCTCTGGCTGGACGCCACCGACGCGGCGACGATCACCCTGGACGGCGGTGAAGTGTCGCAATGGAACGACAAGTCGGCCGTCGGCACCAACCATTTCAGCTACGCGACGGCCGGGCAAAGACCCGTGGTCAGCAGCGCCGCGCAGAACGGGCTGGACGTGCTGACGTTCGACGGCCTCGACGATCGCCTGGCCGGTCCGGCCGTGCTGACCGCCGGCGACGACGATTACACCTATTTCGCCGTCTGGCAGCCGTACAAAAACTCGGGCGTGCAACGCGTGTTCGAGCAGTATGAACTCAACGTCGCCAGCAGGTACGGCGCCATGCTGGCCATCAACGACAGGTACGGTTTCAACGGGCAGAACAACGACCGGCACGACCTGATCCCGTTCGGCGCGAACCAGTGGCGGCTGACGGACATGGAGATCGACAACAGCCTGTACAACAACGTGAACGTCTACGACAACGGCGCGCGATTCGAGGGACGCACGGGGAACCCCGCCGCGCTGGACATCGGCACGACGGCGTCCACCATCGGCGCCAAGAACGGCGGCGCTAACGCCGAATTTCTCCAGGGCGACCTGGCCGAGCTGATCGTCTACGACCGGGCGCTGGACTACGAAGAGCACAACGAGGTGGGCAAGTACCTCAGCGACAAGTACGACCTGGGGATCACCTTCCCGCTGCCGGAGCCGCCGCCGGAGCCGGAGCCCGGGATGGTACACCAGTGGACATTCAACAACGGCAACCCTTTCGACTCGGTCGGCGACGCCCACGGTACGTTGTACGGTGACGTGGAGATCGTCGACGGGCAACTCAACCTCAACAAGGACGGCCTCGCCATAACCGGCGGCGACCGGATGGTCACCGGCGCCTTGGGCCAGCCGCTCATCGCGAAAACGCTGGTGGCCTGGTGCAGCCTCAACGATCTGGCCGACAGTTCGGGTGGGCCCCTGTCGGTCCAGCAAGGCGGCACGTTCGATTCGATTTGCTACGGCGAACGTCAGCCCGGCACGTGGTTTGCCGGCAGCAGTAGCTGGCAAAGGTCGCAGGACCCGCCACAAGGCGGCGACCCGGAGACCAAGATCGACGAGGAGATCATGCTCGCGATCGCCTACAACGCGGACAACAGCATCGACGTCTATCGCGACGGTGTGCTTTATAGTTCGTACACCAAGGGCACGCTGATCGCCTACGCCCCGGCTGCCGTGGCTCTGATCGGCCCGCGGGCGGACACCGGCGGCTTCCACAACGGCACCGTCAACGAGTCCCGTATCTACAACTACGCGCTGGACGCCGACGAGATCGCGGCCCTCTATAC
>JABMRB010000032.1 GCA_013202865.1 Candidatus Nealsoniibacteriota bacterium
AGTGGCGATCGGTACAATCGGCGATGGCATCCACGGTTTGGGCCTCCTTCAATGGCTGTCAATATCCATTGAAACCCAAACCTGGGTGCTAACTCAAGAAGCCAGCACCGCTAGCATTCGGCAAGGTTACGATCAAGGCCCCAGCCACCTGAATGTGTCACCCCCCGTAAGTCGGGGTGGCCCGGTGACTTCAGGCAAGAAATGGTCGACAGCTCTACTGCGTCTTATTCGTCAGCCTCACGACGATCTCGCCGCTGAACATCGACGTCGGGTCGCCACGCTGGGCGAGCGTTTTGGCTAGCGTGCCGATCGATCGCTGCGTGCGGCCCTTGTAGAGTTGTTTTCCGTCTGACGTGACGATGACATCCTCGTCGAGATTTAACATGCGGTCGTTTACGCGGATGATGAGCTGGTCGATTCCGCTCGAGCGGACATCGAATTGCTGCCCCTTCAGGCTTGCCCGGACTTCGGTGCCGGGGCGGCGCTGCTGCGGCTCGACCGCCAACCAATAGAAACGCGAGTGGGTTACGTCGTCTTGCCTCCAGACGATGCGGGCCGGCAGCGGATTGCGGACGTGCTTGGCCATCCACGGCAGCGCCGCCGCGTCTTGCCGGTCGAGCCAGTGGCCCTTACCCTCGTAGAGCTTGGTCCAGTGTGCGTATCCGTTGGGATCGTCCTTCTGCAACGCGTCGAGTTTCTGCCCCCATTGCCGCGCGATCGTATTGCGGCTGTAGGGCGCATCCTTTCCGCCGACGTGGATCGTGAAGGCAACGTTTCGCAGACCCAGCGGCGACGCTTCGTTGGGATGGCCGGCCATCATCGCCGCCGCGGCGAAGCGATCCGCCATCCGCGGCGCCAACTGGTAAACGCCGTCTCCACCCGCCGAATATCCCATCAAGTAGACGCGATTCGGATCGACGTCCTCCAGCACGATCAGGTTCTCGATCAGCCGGTCGAACAGCCCGTCGATGTGGCCCTGATGCCACAAATTCCAGGCATCCGTCGGCGCACGCGGCGCGAGATAGACACCTTCGGGCACCCGATAGAGGCGTTTCTGGTTCTCCCACTGCCGATCGTTCACTTGCTTGGGGGCACCGCCCCCGCCGTGCATCGAAATGTACAGGCTGCGGCCATTCTTAGGCTTGTCGCCGGAAACGGTGTAATAGAAGGGCATCTGCAATTTGCCCGCGGTCAGCCGTCGCGATTTCATCTCGTCGGCCCGGGTCTGTTTGATTCGCCGAGCGTGGTCGTCGCAGAGCAACCGCCGGGCATTCTGAGCGTGCTCGCGCGTGAGTGCGACGGCGGCGAATCCCTGTTCGGCCAGCGGTGGCCGGTCGGACGGAGTCGCTTCCAGGTAGGTTCTTAACTCGCCAACGGCATGCAGAGATGCCTCGACGTCGACGTCTGATGCTAATACGCGGACGCAGCTCAGTGCGACGAGGACGAAAGCGAACGTCAAGGATCGGTGTTTCATGGGTGTTTTCCTCGGGAAATAGGCTATCCTTACCAATAACCCCGCGCTGCCTCGCTGTCAAGAACTTGCAGCATTTGCCATAGGGTCCGTTGCTGCGTATGATACTGGGGGAAACCCTCGCGGATTCCCTATTCTCTAGGAACAGAACGTCAACCTTCTCGCATTAGCATGGAGAGACCCCATGACTACCTCTGCCCGCACGTTTGTCCTGATTCTACTGGCCGCAGCCGCGTGGCCGGGCACACCGATCCGCAGTGCAGTGCCGCCGGCAGCGAAGGATGCAGTGCCGCCGGCAGCAAGGGATGCTGTGCCGCCGGCAGCAAGGGATGCTGTGCCGGAATCGGCCGACACACCGCAGGTATCCGAAGAGGTCGGCCTGCTCATGCAGCAGCGCAACTACGCCGAGGCGGTCAAAGCGATCGACAAGGCCGCCGCTGCCGACGACGCGCCGAAAGCCTATCTGGCGTATCTCAAGGGTCGGGCATTGCACCTGCAGAAGCAGTACGACGCGGCGATCGCGGCCTTCGACCAGCTTGGCCAACAGCATGGCGACAGTCCCTGGGCGCGCCGGGCGCGGTTCGGCAAGGCGGTGGCGTTGGCTCGCAAGGGCGACTTCCGCGGTGCCGAGCTGATCTATCGGGCCGAGGCCGAGTACCTGCTCTCCGGCGACCGAAAGCAACAGATCGCCGACGTCTATCTGGAGTTTGCCGACGCCTATTTCGATCCGGCCGAGACACCGGGAGATGCTACTGACCAGCGGAAGCCCGACTACGGGAAGGCGATGGCGTTCTATCTGAAGGCGCTGGAGGTGGGGCCGAAGCCGGAGAAGCGCGTTGAGGTGGAGTTGTTTATCGCCCAATGCCGGCAGGGGTTGAACGAGCACGGCGAGGCGGCGTTGTTGTTCGAGCGGTTCATCGATCAACATCCCGACGACGCGCTGCAAATCGAGGCCCGATTCCGCTTGGGCCAGTGCCGGCTGGCCGAAGGGAAGCTGAAGTCGGCCCGTCGCGTCTGGCAGGACCTGCTGGCCGCGTATCCCGACTCGCAGTCGGAGCGGATCGCCGAGACCTCGTTCCAGCTCTCGCGGACCTGGAAGATCCCTGCGCCTGAGAACACCGAGCAACTCAACCTGGGTACGGCAGCGTTGGAGCAGTTCATCGAGCGTTTCCCGGCCCATGATCTGGCCGGCAAGGCGTATCTGGACCTTGCCCGGAGTTTCGTCCATCGCGGCCGCCACGAAGACGCCGTTGCCGTGTTGAAGCGATTCTTCGCCGACCCGGAAGACACAACCCCGCAAAACACCAAGACGCAAGACACCGATCGCGACGAGATTCCCGAGGGGCGCATTCTGCTGGGCCGCTGCTACGCCTTGCAGAAGAAGTTCACCGAGGCGTTGACCGTTTGGCGGCAGTACCTCATGGAGCATCCGACGCATAAGAGTTGGGGCGTCGTGCAACGCAACGTGATCGACGTCGAGTACCAGATGGGTTGCGAGAAGGCCGAGGCGAAGCAATACGACGACGCCCGCAAGCTGCTGGCCGGTTTCCTGACGAAGTATCCGCTTGACGAGCGCAACCCGGGCATCCTGTTCTTGCTGGGCCAAATGAACCACGAGCAGAAGCAGTGGAATGCGGCACTTGCCGATTGGCGGGACCTGGCCTCGAAGTATCCCGACACCGAAGAGACGGCGCATGCACGGTTCATGATCGGCACCACGTTGGAGCAGGAGCTGGGCAGGCCGGAAGAGGCACTTGAAGAGTATCGCAAGGTCAATCGCGGGCGCGCGTTCTACAACAACGCCGCGCAGGCTGCCGCAAGGCTCACCGCCGAGGAGATGGTTGTGACGACCGAACGCGTGTTTCGCAGCAACGAGACACCGCGTCTGAAGCTGGTCACGCGGAACGTCGAGCAGGTCAACGTCCGCGTCTATCGGGTCGACATGGAGACCTACTTCCGCAAGGTGCATCTTGCCCAAGGCGTCGAGCAGCTCGACGTCGCCCTGATCGACGCCGACCGATCGTTCGAGTTCCAAGTGCCCAAGTACGCCAAGTACCGCCAGGTGGAGAACACGATCGAAGTGCCGCTGGTCGGTGACGACGAAGATGAGGCGGCAGTCGACGATGGGGTGGCAGTTGAACTGCCACCCCAACGAGCTTCACAGCCACGATCGGGCGTGTTGGCCGTGACCGTCAGCACGGAGACGGCGCAGTCCACCACAATGATCCTCCAGAGCGACCTGGACGTGATCGCCAAGAGTTCGCGCGACGAGGTGTTCGTGTTTGCCGAGAACATGCAGACCGGGAAACCGTGGCCCGGCGTACGCCTGTTGATCTCCGACGGCAAGGACGTGTTTGCCGAGGCCGCCACCGGGGACGACGGTGTATTTCACACGGCACGCAAACCGGCGCTCGGCGAGCACACATTCAACGAACTCAAAGCGGCCGACGATATTCGCGTCTTTGCCGTCGCCGACGGGCACGTTGCCTCGAACGTCGTCGGGCTCGAGGGTATCGGCGTGGCGCGAGGGTTGACCGACAAAGGCTACCTATTCACCGATCGGCCCGCCTATCGCGCCGGGGAGTTGGTCCATGTCCGCGGTTGCATCCGCCGAGTCGCGGGCGACGCTTACACCGTCGAGAAGGGAAGAAAGTATACGCTCGACGTGCTCGACCCTCGCAAACGGTCGTTGCGCCGGCTGGAGGTCGTGCTCGGTGAGTTCGGCAGCTTTTACGCCAAGTTTCCACTTCCGCCGATCGGTCCGCAGGGGCAATATCGCCTGCTGTTGCGAGATCGCGCCGCCGGCTCGACCGTCGCGGCGGCAGAGAGCTACCAGGGGTCGTTCCTGGTTCGGGAGTATCGCCCGCAACCGGTTCGCCTGAGCATCGACACGCCGCGCAAGGTCTACTACCGGGGTGAAGAGATCGAAGGGACGATCGGCGTGGCATTCTACTACGGTGCCCCCTTGGTCGGGCGGACGGTCCGCTACCGGCTGGCCGACGGGCGGCAACACGCGGCCACAACCGATCAACAGGGTAAGATCGCGATCAAGCTCGCCACGCGCGACTTCCACGAAAGTCAGATCGTGGCGCTGGTCGTCGAACTGCCCGAGCACAATCTCACCACGACGGCGAATTTTGTCCTGGCCGCACAGGGGTTCTCGGCCGACGTGCGCACGGTCCGCCCGGTCTACGTGGCAGGCGAGACGTTCGAGACGACCGTCACGCTCCGCGACGCCGAGGGTAAACCGGTCGGGCGCAAGATTACGCTGAAGGTCTTCGAGCAAACGGTCGTCGACGGCACGGTGGGCGAGCGGCTCGTCCAAGAGCACGAGTTGCTTTCGGCCCCGGCCGACGGCATCGCACGGCAAACGCTCAAGCTCGACGTCGGCGGCCGGTACCTGCTACGGGCCGCAGCGGTCGATCGCTTCGGCAGCCCGGTTTCCGGACAGTATCCGGTCAGAATCTCCGACGACGACGACAAGGCGCGGCTGCGGATCCTTGCCGATTGCCACACCTACAAAGTGGGCGACACGGCCACGGTCAAGCTGCATTGGCGCGAGCAACCGGCCCTGGCCCTGGTCACTTTCCAGGGTGCCCGCGTGCTGGACTACCGATTGGTCGAACTGAAGACAGGGTCCAACGATCTGGCGATCCCGATGACCGCGAACCTGGCACCGAACTTCGATCTGGCCGTCGCCGTGATGATCGATAGTGGAGAGCAGAAAGCGGAAAGCGGAAAGCCGAATGACGAGATCCTGCGGTCTGCTGTGCCGCTGCGATTTCACGAGGCCTCCTGCCCGTTGGCCGTTGAGCGGGACTTGCGCGTGAAGATTTCGACGGAGCGAAAGGGCGGTGCGCAGGGTCCGCTTCGCCCGGGCGAGGAAGTGGAGGTCACCGTCACCACGACCGACCCGCAAGGCAAGCCGGTAGCGGCCGAGGTGAGCCTGGCGATGGTCGAGCAGTCGCTGCTGGATCGATTCACCCGGCCGGAGCCACCCATCGACCGGTTCTTCCGCGGCATGCGGCGAGTGGCGGCCGTCCGCACCACCTCCAGTATTACGTTCGCCTACAGCCCCTCGACCGAAGCGATCGATTATCTGCTGTTAACCGAGTTCCAGCGGTTGAGGATCGCCGAGGCCGAGGCCGCCAGTCGGCAGGAACTGGGTATCGATGAGCAACCCCGCGGAGGCTATCGCCACTTGCCGATCTATCAGCCGGATAGAGCACCTCGCGATATTCCTAAGCGTACCGTGGCGAACGAAGACCCGTTTGCCGGTTCAGAGAACGACGACGCGTTTGGCGGTGAAGACAACGGCGATCCGTTTGCCAGCGGAGGTGATACCGAGGGCGACCGGCCGGCTTCGCAACTGGAAGTCGACTGGGTCGAAGCGGGTGGCGTGCCGCCGTCTGGCGTCGTGACCCGCGAGACGGGCTACTGGAACCCGGCAATCGTCACCGGCGACGACGGCACGGCGACGGTCAGCTTCACCTTGCCCGAGCGATCCACCGCCTGGAGACTGTTGGCCAAGGGCATCACCACCGAAACCCTGGCCGGCGAGGCGACGGGCGAGTTGGTTGCCGGCAAGGAACTGTTCGGCCAGTTGAAGCTCCCGCAGGCACTGGTCGACGGCGACGAAGCCCGCCCATCCGCCACGATCCACAACGACGTGATCGAGAAAGGAACGATCGAAGTCACGCTAAGAACAACCGTCGGCGGGCGAACCGTCGAGCAGAAAAAGACGATCGAGGTCTCCGGCAAAGGGATCCACGAGTTGCAGTTCGATCCGGTGGCAGTTCAACTGCCACCCGAACGCGTGGCGGCGGACGGGCACGTTGCCTTTGAACTAGCCGTCAGCGGCGGCGGCAAGCGCGACGTGGTCCGGCGCGCGATCCCCTTGAAGCCCTACGGCATGCCGGTGTTCGCTACCGCCGGCGGATCGGCAACGGCCGACACCACGGTCTGGGTCGAGCCACCCGAGAAGATGCCGCTGGCTTCGCCCGGTCTTCAGATCCTCGTCGGCCCGACCGTCGAGCAGAGCCTGCTGGACATCGTGCTGGCCCCCGCATCGCAATGCCAAATGGAACTTGGGCGGATCGGCACTGCGCTGGTAACGGCCACCAGCGACCTGATGGCCTCGCTCGCCTTGCAGAAGTTGCTGGCCACCACCCGAGAGGCCGGCGGGCCGCAAGCAGCGGCACTGGACGGGCGGATTCGCGAGTCGCTGGGGCTGCTGGTCGCTTCACAGAACCACGACGGCGGCTGGAGTTGGACCGGCCGCAAGGGGCTCAACAATCGATACGGCACCGCCCGATGTGTCTGGGCGATGAGCCTGGCTCGGGCGGCCGGCTACGGCGTGCCGGACGAAACGTTCAACCAGGCGCTGGCCTACGTCCGCAAGCAGATGGGCGATACGGACAACGACGACTATCAGAGCAAGGCCATCCTGCTACACGCGCTGGCGACCGTCGACCAGGGCGACTTCGCCGTAGCCAACCGCCTGCATCGCACCCGGTCGTCGCTCTCCGCGAGCGCGTTGGCCTACCTCGCGCTGGCCTTCGTCGAGATGGACCGCAACGCAACGGCCAAGGAGTTGCTCGACGTCTTGGCACAGCGAGACGGTGACGACGTTGCCTCGCTGCCGTCGGGTCAATCGTCGGTGGAATGTCGGGCGCTTTACGCCCTGGCTCTGATGGCGGTCGACCCTAAGTCGCCCGACGCGAGCAAGCTGGTCCAGTGGCTGTTGGCCCATCGCACGGGCAATCGGTTTTCACCCGAGAAGGCCACCGGTCCGGCCACCATGGCCCTGGGGCGTTGGTTTGCACAAAGCCGGTTCGAGGGCGAACATTACAAGTTGGCCGTACTGGTCAACGACGTGCAAATCAAAGTGCTCGACGTCGACAAGACCTCCGGTACCCAGGTAATCAACGTACCGACCGCCAATTTAGCCCCCGGTGACACACCGGGGGGCAAACCTGCCAAACAGCGAATCAACTTCCAAATCACCGGCCGCGGACGCTACACGTATCAGTGCATCCTCAGCGGTTTCGTACCGGCCGAGAAGCTCGTCGGCACGACCAAGGACTGGCGGGTCGTGCGAACGTATCAGCCGGCCCGGCTGGAAGTAGACGGCCGGGAGATCGCCCGGGGCTACAACGTGGTGCGGGGTAGCTACGAGCGGCTGCGCAATGCACTGACGCAACTGCCAGTCGGCCGCCGCGGCATCGTGGAACTCGATGTCCGCCGGCTGAACGTCCCGTCCAACGCGCCCCAGCACCGGCTCGAATACCTCGTCGTCACCGAGCCGATCCCCGCCGGCACGAGCGTCGTCGAGAATTCGGTGAGCGGACCGTTCGAGCGATTCGAGATTACGCCCGGTGCGATCACCTTCTACGTAGGCAACCGGCGCGATATCGGCACGATCCGTTACGAACTTCACGGCTACTTGCCGGGCAAGTACCGCGCTGCCGCCACCGTGATCCGCGACGCCCATCGGCCCGAGCACCTGGCCGTCGCCGTGCCCAAATCGCTGGTCGTCTTGCCGCGGTCTCAGCAGAGCACCGATGCCTATCGGCTCACACCGCAGGAGTTGTTCGACTTGGGGAAGCTCTATTTCGAGAAGGGCCAGTGGAAGAAGTCGCAAGAACATCTGACCGAGCTGTTCGACAAGTGGAACCTCAACGAAACCACCTACAAGCGAACCGTCAAGATGCTGCTGGACGTGCATCTTCAACTGGGCCCGCCGGCGTCGGTCGTGCGGTACTTCGAGATCGTCAAGGAAAAATGGCCGGACGCCGAAATCCCGTTTGCCAAGATCGTCAAGGTCGGTGCAGCGTATCACGAGATGGGTGAGTACGAGCGGAGCTACTTGATCTATCGGGCGACCGTGCAGAACAGCTTCCTGCGCGAAAGCGGCGTGGCCGGATTCCTCGATGCGCAAGGCGAATTCCTCCGTAGCGTCGACGTGATGCAGCGGCTCTTGCGAGAGTACCCGCCGGAGGCGTACATCGCGGCGGGCAACTACGCGCTGGCACAACGGGTCTATGCCAAGGCGCCCGAGGCGGCCGGCGACGAGAAACTCTCCGAGCAGAAGATCAACCGCGTCGATCTGATCCACCGGGCCTCCGGCATGCTCGAGAGCTTTCTGACCGCCTATCCCGACGATCCGGCCGCCGATCAGGCCGCCTTCGCCGTGGCCAACACGCTGCTGGAGTTAGACTCCCACGACGAAGCGGCCGCCGCGTGCGGTCGCTACGCCAAGACGTACCCTAAGAGCGATCTGGTCGACTCGTTCTGGTACATCATCGGGTACTGCCGCTTCGCCGCCGACCGGCACGAAGAGGCCCTGCAAATGTGCCGCCGCGTGGCCGAGTTCCAGGCCGTCGACCCGTCCTCTGGGCGAACTGCCGCGAGTTCCAATAAGTGGCGGGCAATCTACATCATGGGCCAGATCTACCACAGCCTGGGCAACGCCGCCGACGCCGTGCGCGAGTACCGCCGCGTCGAAGACCAATTCGCCGACGCCAAGAAATCGATCCGCTATTTCCTCCGCAAGGCGATCGAATTACCGGAGATTACCACGGTCCGCCCGGGCAAGGCGGCACACGTCGAGCTGAAGTTCCGCAACATCGCCGCCTGCGACGTAAAGGTCTACCGCATCGACCTGATGAAATTCACACTGATGCAGCGCAACCTGGGCGGGATCACGCAAATCAACCTGGCCGGCATCCGTCCGCACTACGAAGCCCAGATCGAACTGGGCGACGGCAAGGACTATCGCGATCGGACCCACAAGCTGGCCTTGCCGATCGAGACCGAAGGGGCCTATCTGGTCGTCTGCCGAGGCGAGAGCCTGCACGCCAGTGGGCTCGTGTTGCTGACACCGCTGGCCGTCGAGGTGGAAGAGGATCGCGAGTCGGGCCAGGTTCGCACGACGGTCAAGGACGCGGCCGTCGAGCCCCTCGCTGCCGGCGGCACTGCCAAGTATCTCAGCGGCGTACACGTCAAGGTGATCGGCGCGGGCAACCCCCGGTTCGTCTCCGGCTCGACCGATCTCCGCGGCGTGTTCACGGCCGGTGGAATCCAGGGAACGGCCACGGTGATCGCTCAGGCCGAGGGCTCGCGCTATGCGTTCTATCGCGGCAAGATGCAGCCTAACGAGCGCGTGTTCCGAGGGATCAACGTGGTCCGGCGCGGGGCGCTGCCGCCGCCGCGGCCGAACACGGCGATCGATCTGGCCGGTCGCGGCCCGACCGAAAACGAAAAGCAAATCCGCGCCGCGCTCGATTCGCCCACGCAATTGGAGTTCATCGAGACGCCTTTGCAGGACGTGGTCGACTACCTGAAGCAACTGCATCGGATCGAAATCCAAATCGACCGCCATGCGTTGGACGACGTAGGGATCGGCTCTGACACGCCGATTACCAAGCAACTCAAGGGCGTTACGCTGCGGTCGGCCTTGAAACTGGTGCTCCGCGAGTTGGATCTCACCCATGTCATCCAGAACGAAGTGCTGCTGATCACCACGCCCGAAGAGGCCGAGAGCTTATTGGCTACCAAGGCCTATCCGGTCGGCGATCTGGTCGGTTTCCGGGACGAGTCGGGTGAGACGTGGCACGATTTCGACTCGCTGATCGAGACGATCACGTCGACCGTTCAGCCGACCTCGTGGGGCGAAGTGGGCGGGCCGGGGTCGATCTCCGTGGCCCCGACGGGCGGCACACCGGCGATCGTCCTTTCGCAGACCCAGGAGGTCCACGAGGAGATCGAGGATCTGCTGGCAAACCTCCGCCGACTCAGTGGCAAGAAAGACAAGGACGCCGAACTGCCGCTGAGGAAGAAGCCCCAGCCCATGTCGCCCCAGGGCATGGGTGGCTTCGGTGGCGGCATGGGCGGCGGAGGCATGGGCGGTGGCATGGGCGGCGGCATGGGCTTTTTCGGTGGGCCCTCCGCAGTGCCGCCGGCAGCGAGGGGCGCTGTGCAGCCCGGCAACCTTGGACCCGGCGCTACCGGCAACTTGCTCAAGGGACTGCAAGACGCCAACCGAGCCAACCAGGGGAAACAAGTGGAAGGGCTTCAGAAGATGTACAACAAGGGCGGCGGCATGGGGGGCGTCGGCGCCGGCGCAGCGTTCTAGTAGGCCCAATACATCGCCAGCAGTGTGTCCACGGCCTGCGCGGCAGCGTCTTTCTGAGACGCGTGTTGCGTGGCTGACCGGTCGAGGTCGGTGAGCCAGGCCGCGGTAGCTACGCTCGCCAGAGCGTGGTCGGCGGAAAAGGCGGCGTCTTCCACCGTCTGGCGACGGTAGCTACCTTCCGCCACGGCGGACAGATCAATCAGCCGCAACGCGCTGAGGAAGTTCGTCTGGTTGTTGCGAGCCAGGAGTACGTCGGTGGCGTTGACGTGGCCGTCGCGGTCGAAGTCGTAGGGCAGTGTGATCGCAGCGGGGCCGGAGATCAGGTCGCGCGGGTTGTTGCGAGCCAGGAGCAGGTCGGTCGTCGTCACCCGGGCGTCGGCGGTCGAATCGCCCGCTTCCGACACGGCGTTACCGAAGTAGAAGACGTCAGCAGTGGGCAGTGGGCATTGGGCCGTGGGCCCAACGGTCACTTGCAGCCAGGTGTTATGGATCGCGTTGTCGGCAAAGGTGATCGCAACTCGATCGCTGCCGTCGACGCCGGCGCCTTCATGCACCGCGATCGTGGCGACGGCGTCCAACAGGGGCCAGTCGTCCGGTGTGTCGCTGTTGCCGGTGTGGAATCGGAAATCCGGTGTAACGCCCTCCGGCAGGCCGGCAATATCGACCATCACGCCGTTGATACCGCGGGCGTAGCTAGTGTAGTTGGCTTTCTCGGCGACGGCGCCGGGCAACAGGGCCGTCTTATCCGGGGCCACGGCGCCGTTATCCGCGGTGTTGCCTGCCGGATCGTTGCCGTCGAAGAACGAATGGTTGTAGAAGACGTGCCGGGCGACGACTTGCACTGCCGGAGCACTGACGACCAACTCGCCGGTCGTCGCGTCGAAGGCCGTACGCCCCGCCGCGTCGCTTGCACAGACGGTGATTTCGTGGGTTCCCACGGCCAGAGGCGGATCGACGGCATCGTCCGGCAACGTCCACGTACCGTCGCCGTGGTTGATTGCCGCGTAGTACCGCCCGTCGAGTTGTACCGTCACGGCAACGGACGCGTCGTCAACCGTTCCGCCCAGCGCCGGCGTCGAATCGGGGGTCTCCGTCGCGCCCGCGGTCACGTTGACCGACAGCGGGTCGAGCACCTCCTGGTACGGTGAAAGGTAGCTGCCGGGGATCGGTGTGCCGTCGAAATTCACCCCGGGCGGTTCCCAACCGACCGCCAGATTATCGCCGCCGCCGCCCTCCTTCATCAGCGCCTCGATGTAGTAGCGGCGTCCGGCTTCCAAGTAGATCGACGCCGATTTCTGTTCGCCATATTTAGTCCAGTTCCGCGAACCGGCCCAACCGGGTACGTGGGCAATGCGGACCTTGTTCTCGGGGGTCTCGTCGGTCGAAAGCCACAACTCGCCGTTGTCGTCGGTGGCGATCCAGAACTTGTGGTTGCCGGTGAGATAAGGATACAGGTATCCGTACATCCGCCCGCCGTAGTAGTTCGCCCAGTCGGTGGGGCTCTCGAAAAGCGTGTAGTACTCCTGCCCGTCGGGGTTGTCCGGGTAGTCGGGATCGCTGGTCAGGTCGCTGACGGCGGTGCCGTTGATGTCGGTCCAGTACTCCCAGAGGATCGTCCCGCCGA
>JABMRB010000237.1 GCA_013202865.1 Candidatus Nealsoniibacteriota bacterium
ATTGGGCGGTGGGGCGGCCCTCATTTAGCCCCGGGTGAACACACCCGGGGGGGCCCCAGGTATCCGGGCCCTCATTTAGGGAGGAAAAGGGGACGGGAGTCTTTTCCGGGCCTGCCGCGACGGCGAAAAAGACTCCCGTCCCCTTTTTCGGTTCTTCGCCAGAATTTGTGGGTAGACTGGGATCTGCAAGGGCGCGTCTTCCCGGAGCCACCGGAGGATACGACTACGGTTCCACTGGTTGGCCTGTCTTCCGTTTCTCTACCTGGCGGATCGGCGCGGGCAAGGCGCCGGCATTGAGAACGTCGGCCAGATCCGCTACCTCCTGAGGGCCGAACCCACCGCTGATCTGACAGCTGCTGGAAATCACATCCCGCAGCGTTGGGGCCGAATAGAGCGAACCATCCAGAATGATCCCCAACTTCCATGAAAGTCTCGACGCGTAGTCGGGTCTGTGCGATTTGGTCAGCCCGGACAAGCGCGCTGCGCCGGCCTGATTGAACCGGACACTCAAGCATCGTTCTCCCGTATTCTGGTCGAAGTCTGGTCGGACGGAGTTCAAGAACTCCCCGGTCACGTCCCACTCATCCTTGATGACCAAGATCTCGTTGACATCGGGATCACTCTCGGCGCCGGGCCGGACCACGTTGGATTCCGTATCGCCAACCAGCCTTCTTACGCGGGCCTGATCCCTGGTCGTCGCGCCGGTCTTGACCGGTACCCATCGTCCGATTTCGTTGCCGTCGGCATCAAGGACCCTTCCGGCGTCGTCTTCCTTGCTCTTGTCGGCAGCCTCCTCGATCAACCGACTGTGATCGTGGTCCTTCCGGTTGGCCAGGATGCGGAGTTCGAACGTGCCGGCAGACGAAAGCGAGCGTTCAATCCGCTGGACGGTTGCCGAGTCGTTGCCGAGAACACTGACCTGGACTCGACCATCCTCCAACGCTTCTACACTCGCTGCACGGTCGCCAGTGCAAGCGATCCGGTGGGCGACGGCTTTGACCAAGGCGTCCAAATCGACCGGTTTGTTGCCAGGGGCCTTCTCCGGATCGACCTCGTAGACCAGGATCGTGCCAGGCGCACGGTCGGAACCGGTCGGCGATTGCGAAGTCAACACATTGGTCCATACGGAAATCGCGACGCCGACTGCCGCCAGGGCGATGGGTATCAGCAGAACGAGTGCTATTTGCTTCATGGCTCCGTCACCTCCGGTATTCGCAATGCGCAGCCGCCGACCGCCAAGCGGTGCGAATTCCGCTTGGCGGTGCGGGGCAGGCAGTACTGCAATTCACGTGGGCGTCGGTAGGTGCGGGACTGGTGGTGCGTTTCACGCGCCCTACATGCTATACGTCCTTAGGTACCACGAACGGCTTGCGGTAGGGGCGCGTGAGCATCAGGCTGGCGCGGGGGTTGCCGGTGAACTGCTCGGTCTTGGGGTCGAACGTCAACTTGGGGCCGAGGCGATACTCCGATTCGTTGAGCTTCATGTCGGTCCGGCGGCCGACGTGATCGATCATGTTCTCCAAGGCGGCGACGGAGTCCTTGTCGTCGCCCAAGGCGGCGGCCTTCTTGTTGAACGGCACCATCTCGCCGAGCCGGTAGGATATGTTACCCAAGTGGCAGCAGGCGGCCCCGAGGTGGGCCTGGTCGACCGGGGCGTTGAGCTCTTCCTGCTTGCGGCTGCGCACGCAGTTGATGAAGTTGCCGTAATTCCCGCCCGGGTGGCACGTGTAGTCGACATCGACCAGGCTCTCGCCCTTGTCGGAGCCGTTGGGATAGAACTTGCCGCCGCGGATCACGCCCTTCTCCATGTAGAACGCGTTGTCGACGCGCCGATTCTTCTCCTTGGCCAGACCGTAGTCCTCGAAGAACATCTTGGCCTCGCCGAAATCGTAGATCGTCAACTGCGTGTTGGGTGTCTGGCCCTGGTCTTCGTAGCCGAACCGCCCGCCCATGCTGATCACGCTTTTGGGTAAGGTCGCGCCGGTGGCCGCCTCGACGGCCCATCGGGCGATGTCCATCTGATGCACGCCCTGGTTGCCGATCTCGCCGTTGCCGAAGTTCCAGAACCAGTGCCAGTTGTAGTGGACCAGGATCTTGTTGTATTCCTCCTCCGGCGCCGGGCCGAGCCAGAGGTTGAAGTCCAGTTCCGCCGGCGGCTTTTCCGGCTTGGCGAACCCGATGCTCCCGCGGGGCTTGCTGGCGTAGCCGTAGGAGATCAGCAGCTTGCCGTACTCGCCGCTGGCCATCGCGGCGATCTGCTTCTGCCATCCGCTCTCGCTGCGGCGTTGGGTGCCGTGCTGGACGATGCACTTGTACTTCGCCGCCGCCTCGACCAGCTTGCGGCC
>JABMRB010000238.1 GCA_013202865.1 Candidatus Nealsoniibacteriota bacterium
GACGTGCCGGTGACCAAGGGAACCAGCGGCGTGACGGTGCTCTCGCGCAACGAGATCGACGAGACCGCCCAGACTGCCTGCGTGCGTTGCGGCCGTTGTGTCGAGGTTTGCCCCATGCGGCTGATTCCCACCCGACTGGCCCAAGCGGCACGCGCCCGCAACGCGGAACTCGCCTTGCGACACCACGTCGGCGCGTGCATGGAATGCGGCTGTTGTGCCTACACCTGTCCGGCCCGGCTCCCGCTGGTGCAGTTGGTGCGTTTAGCCAAAGTGATAGCATTATGACCAGCGAGCAACCTGAAACAATCCATGTTGCCCCGTCGCCGCACTTGGCGACCGGGAGCCTGACAACCCGCCGGATGATGGTCGATGTGCTGATCGGCCTGGCCCCGGCCGTGGCCGTGGCGGTCTTCATGTTTCGTTGGGACGCGGTCGTGGTTGTGGGGCTCTGTGTGCTTTGCTGCCTGGCCGCCGAAGCGATCTTCAGCTTGCCACGCGGCAAGAGGGTACCGCTCGACGACTACTCGGCCGTGGTTACCGGGCTGATCCTGGGGCTCTCCTTGCCGGCCACCGCCCGGGACCATTTGCACATCGTGGTGATCGGTTCGGTCGCGGCGATCGGCTTGGGTAAAGCGGTCTTCGGCGGACTGGGATACAATATCTTCAACCCGGCAATGGTCGGCCGGGCTTTCGTGATGCTCAGCTTCGCCAAGGAGATGGGTGCGTCGGCCTATCGGGTGGCCGAGTCGCCGTTGAAGATCCTCAGCGAGGCCACGCCGCTGACCGTTGCGAAAGAGGCCGCCAAAGGGACCGCCGAATCGGTCGACCTGCCCGAGCTGTGGCCGTTGTTTGTCGGCACGGTCAACGGCTCACTGGGCGAGATCAGCGCGGCGGCGCTGCTGCTCGGAGGCGTCTACTTGTGCGTCCGGCGTGTCGTCTCCTGGGAGATCCCCGCCGGCACGCTGGCGGCGGCGGCCGTGTGTGCCGGCGCGGCCAACCTGACCGGCTTGACGACCATCTCCCCATGGCATCATCTCGCCGGCGGGGCCTTGTTGCTCGGCGCGTTTTTCATTGCCACCGATCCGGTCACCAGTCCGCTGTCGGGCCGCGGCAAGTTCATCTTCGGCCTCGGCATCGGGGCGCTGGTGATGTTGATCCGCCTGTTCAGCGGTTATCCGGAAGGCGTGATGTTCGCCGTGCTGCTGATGAACGCCGCCGTGCCGTTGATCGACCGATGGACCGTCCCCCGTCCGCTCGGCGGGCCCGCACCGAAAAGGACGTGAGACCATGAGCGAAACACCCGAACCACGCGGTTACCTCTCGCAGGCCTGGCTGGTGATCCTGCTGGCGTTGGTCTACGGCGGGGCACTGGCCGGTGTGCAAACCAAGCTGCAACCGATGATCGACGAAAACAAACGGCTGGAAACCTACCGGCAGATCCCCGCACTGGTCGGCATCGCAGAATCCACCGATGACGCCGAGATCATCATCGAACAGCGGCAGATCGAAGACGACGACGGCCGAAAGCAGAAGGTGTACCTGGCGTTGGTCGACGGCAAGCCCCAAGGCTGGGTGTTGCCCGCCGGCGGCATGGGGTTCGCCGACCGCATCGAACTGTTGATCGGGCTGGACCCGGCCGCCGAGACGATCACCGGCCTCTGGGTGCTCGACCAGAAGGAGACGCCCGGGCTGGGTGATTTGATCCGCGACGAGGAATTCCGCAGCCGGTTCGTCGGCAAGTCGACCGGCGAACACATCGAGGCGAAGCCCGAGCCAAAGCGGTCCAACGAAATCCTCACCCTGACCGGCGCGACGATCTCGTCGCGCAGCGTGGCGGAGATCGTCAACCAGACGGTCGAGAGGTTCAAGGGGGCGCTTCGGCGGGAAGACACGACGCCAACGTCGGGCAAGCCCGACCGCTAAACGTTAAGAACACGGACTGAACACACATGCCATCACAAGGCCCCACCGCCCTGGAACGATTCGTCGGCGGCATCCTGCCGGAGAACCCGGTCTACCGGCAGTTGCTGGGGATGTGCCCCACACTGGCCGTCACCGGCGGGATGAAACCGGCGATGACCATGGCCGGCGCCACGGCCTTCGTGCTGATCTCGGCCAACGTGATCGTCAGCCTGATCCGCGGTCTGCTGAAACCCCACCTGCGGATCCTGGTCTTCACGCTGACGATCGCCACGTTCGTCACAATCGCCGACCTGATCCTCAAGGCCGTGCCGGCGCTCTACCCGATGAGCAAGGAACTGGGCCCCTACGTGCCACTGATCATCGTCAACTGCCTGATCATCTCGCGATGCGAAATTTGCTCGTCGAAACAGGGCCTCGGCATCGCGATGGCCGACGGCGTGGGCGTGTCGCTCGGTTTCGCGCTGGCACTGGGTAGCATCGCCACCGTGCGCGAGATCCTCGGTTCCGGCACCTGGTTCGGCCAGCCGGTGATGCCCGACGGTTGGGCCAATTGGGGCATCATGGTCCTGCCGCCCGGTGCGTTCCTCACGCTGGGGCTGTTGCTGGGGGGAGCGGAATGGATCGGACAGCGGAGGGAAAAACGGAGGGAAAAGGGAAAGGTGTAGAAGGGAAGAGGGGAAAGGGGGGAGAAGGTAAGGAAAAAGAAGAAGAAGGAATAGGAAGGAAGGAGAGTGTGTGTGGCGGGTTGTGTGATGGTCGGTTGGATGAGAAGTGAGCATGAAAGACACCAAGCTGTTCTTTTGTTCTTACACTTTCCTTTTTTCCCCTTTCCCCTCTTCCCTTCCTTACACTCACGATCAACAACCGGTTGTTACCCATGGATAACACACTCATCACCCTGATCCAGATCGCCGTCGGTGCAGCGCTGATCAACAACTTTGTGCTGCACTATTTCGTCGGGATCTGCCCGTTCCTGGGCGTTTCCCGCCGGATCGATACGGCCTTCGGGATGGGCTGCGCCGTGACGTTCGTGATCTCTATCGCCGCGCTGCTGAGTTGGACGTTTACGTATTTCATCCTCCGCCCGGGTGCGCCGCTGCCCGCGCTGGTTTGGACGTGGGTCTGCCGCATCGCGGGCGGTGACGCGGATCGCGTGATCGACCTGTCGGTGCTCAGCTACATCATGTATATCTTTGTGATCGCCGCGTCGGTGCAGTTCGTCGAGATGTACGTGCGCCGGTTCTTCCCGCCGCTGTATAAGTCGTTCGGCGTGTTCCTGCCGCTGATCACCAC
>JABMRB010000239.1 GCA_013202865.1 Candidatus Nealsoniibacteriota bacterium
CATGCGGGTCCGCTATCGCGTGGACGGCGACCTGCAGCAGGTGATGACCATCCCCGCCCACATCGAGGAAGCGGTCGTCGCACGGATCAAGGTCATGGCCGACATGGATACGACCGAGAATCGACGGCCGCAGGACGGGCACGTGTCGCTCAATGAGGCCGACGCCAAGGCCAACCTGCGCGTCAGCATGATCCCCACGATCGGCGGTGAAAAGGTCGTGATGCGAGTCCTCGACGAAGGCAACCGGCTGCTGACGCTGGATCAACTGGGGCTTCCGCCGACCGATTGCCAGTTGCTGCAAACCCTCCTCGACAAGCCACACGGTATGTTCGTGGTCACCGGCCCGACCGGTTCCGGGAAGACGACCACGATGTACGCCGTACTCACCGCATTGAACCGAGAAGAGCGAAACATCGTCACGGTCGAGGAACCGGTGGAGTACCGCCTGCCGGGTATCAATCAGGTGGCCTCGGACAACGACTTCGGGATGGGCTTTGCCAACGCGCTGAAGTATATCATGAGGCAGGACCCGGACGTGATCATGGTGGGTGAGATCCGCGACAAGGAAACGGCCTCGCTCTCCGTGCAAGCCGCGCTGACCGGACACCTGTTGATAAGCACCCTGCACACCAACGACGCCGTGGGGGCCGTGGCTCGGTTGCACGACCTCGGACTCGATCCCTTCAAGATCGGCGGGGCCCTGCTGGGTTCGATCGCCCAACGACTGCTGCGGTCCATCTGCCCCGAGTGCAAAGAGCCCGTCGAACCAAACGCGAAACTCTTGCAGACCCTGGCCGGAGACCGACCCCTGCCTGCCAATACCACGTTCTTTCACGGCCGCGGGTGCAAGAGGTGCCTGGGAACCGGGTATTCCGGGCGGATCGCAATCTTCGAAATCATGCTCGTTTCACCCGTGTTGGCTAAGGCCATTGAAAAAAACGCGCCCTCCTCACAGCTCCGCGAAACCGCTTTGGCTGAGGGGATGATCGAATTGTCAACCGCCGGGCTAAATCAAGCTATCGCCGGGCGGACTACGCTCGAGGAAGTGTTTTACAAGGTTTCCAGCTAGGACCGCAAGCCGGCAGCAACCGGGGAATTAGAAACATGCCAGTGATCGACCGGATCCTCAAATTGCCCGCCGTGAAGCAACCAACCGGAGAAACATCGGCCAACGTCTCCGGGTCGCAAGTCGGTCGCTTAGGGCTGAACCGGTCAGCGGAGCCGAAACTCAAACGTCGCGAACTGGCCTTCGTCCTCCGCAATCTGGCCACGCTGGTCAGCAACGGTCTGTCACTGCCCAAATCGCTCGACACGCTCGCCCGAGAACACTCCTTGCGCAAGCATACCGAGATGCTCGGAGCGCTGCGTCGCAAGGTCGAAATTGGGGAGGTGTTCAGCAGGGCGTTGGCCACGTTTCCTCGCACGTTCAACACGGTAATGGTCAATCAAATCCGTGCCGGCGAAAAGGCAGGAACTCTCCCGGAGGCGTTGGAACGCGTCGCCAGACAAGTGGAAAACGCAAACAAACTCCGCTCGAAGGTGATCCGGAAGCTCAGCTATCCCGCGTTCCTCGTCGGTGCCGCATCGCTGGCGATAAGCTTCATGCTCGTGTTCGTGATTCCCGTTTTTGAAGAGACGTACGCGGAAGCACATATTCCGCTGCCGCTGATCACCCGCGTGTTGATGGCAACCGGTCAGTACGCGGTCTCGTACGGTTGGATTATTCCGCTGGCCGCCGTGGCGAGTGTGATCGGCTTGAAGCGTGCCCGAATGAAACGCCAGTTTGCCCTCTGGATGGACCGGGAACTGCTCCGCGTACCGTTGCTGGGAGAATGGCTGCGAAATCTGGCCGTGCTGCAATTCATCGACGTTTTTGGAAACCTCATCGAGTCGGGGCTAAGAGTCGTCGATGCCCTGGACTTGTCGAGCGGTTCGGTCGGAAATCGGGCGGTCTGCGAGGGCGTGCAAACCCTGCGGGCAGCCGTCACCCGAGGTGAACAATTCGGTCGCGAACTGACTCAGATGAGTAACCTGTTTCCACCGGTCGTCGGGCAGTTGATCGCCGTGGGTGAAAGAACCGGCAACCTTTCCAAAGCGATGTCTCACATCCGTGGACACCTGGAGCAGGAAGTCGAACGGCAGACGAACACAATGGTGGGCACAATCGAACCGATCCTGACCATTTGTCTGGCCGCTGTGATCGCCACAATCCTGCTCGCCATCTACTTGCCGATGTTCGATATGATCGGCGCCGCAGGCAGGGGTTGAATAAGAACACGCAAATTGACAGGCCCGACGAGCAATTATCGGAAAAACCGCCATGAAGCGCCGATCCACCCCGGTGATCCGCTCAGAACGATCTCGGTCACCCCGCAGATCCGGCTCCCGAGGATTCACGTTGCTGGAGTTGATCGCGGCGGTCGTGATCCTGGGGATCATCGCCTGGGTGGTGCTTCCGCGACTATCGGACGGCTCATTGGACGCCAAGCGAAACGCATGCTACATGAATAAGGCGGACATTGAGGTTCAGACGGAGCTTTGGTACCGCAACAAGGGATCCTGGCCCGCCACAAACCTCAGCAACGTGGGCGCCGACGTCGAGTATTTCCCCGACGGCTTGCCCACGTGTCCGGTGGAT
The DNA here is from genome assembly GCA_013202865.1 of Candidatus Nealsoniibacteriota bacterium. Lineage (GTDB taxonomy): Bacteria > Planctomycetota > Planctomycetia > Pirellulales > Thermoguttaceae > JABMRB01. Next base: position 2,639 of record JABMRB010000239.1, read on the forward strand.
GGAACCGCATATACCCTGGACGGCGCCACCCACCAGGTGATCGGTCATGACCATCCTTCTTCGTAACGGTCGCCCGAAGCCGCGAGAGTGTTTTTGTATGTCCAACAACATCAATAGGAGACTGGAAACATGAAGAAGAGAACTCGACGCAACGGGTTTTCGCTGCTCGAATTGCTGGCAGTGGTCGTCATCCTCGGTATTATCGCCTTGGTGGTGATTCCGCGGATCAATTTCTCGGCCGCAACGGCGCGAGAGAACTCCTGCTTCCAAAACAAGGCCGAGATCAACTCCGCCGTGGAGCGGTACTTCTTCGACAACGGCGCCTTGCCTACGGTCGTCCAACTTGACGATCCGGATTACTTCCCGGACGGGCTGCCGGTCTGCCCGGAAACTGGTGCCGCCTACGCCCTCGACGGAGTAACGGGGCGGGTCACCGGGCATACGCCCGGTAGTCACTAGGAAGAATTGTGAACAGAGTGCGCAATGCATGGCCACGGCGAGCGGTGACCCTGCTGGAACTGATCGCCGCGATCACGATCTTGGGCTTCTTCACGATCGTGGCCGTCTCCAGGATTGGGCCCGGTACGTTGTATAATTTCGGCGCCCGGGCGGACGCCCAACGACTGGCCGTCGACTTATCGCAGGCCCGACGCCGGAGCATCTCGACCGGTGATAACCATTACCTGGCTTTTACCGTTGTCGGCGGGGATGCGACGGGTTACACGCTCTATCGCCGCGAGGCAGGAGGAGACGTCGCGGTGGACAGCCCCCACGAGTTTCCTAACAAGGTAGTGGTTACCCCCTCCCATACCGACGCGGAGTTTACGTTCGAAGGAGCGGCATTGGCAGCGTACCAGATCGTGCTTACCGGATCGGAGCAGACCTGGCAGGTGGACGTCGTTCCCGTCACCGGGTTCATCGACGTGCTTCAGACCGCTCCTTGACTCTCTTGACCACCGGTCAATTGCTATGCACAGCCACACCACCGCAGTTTGTGACCACCACCGGGGACACACCCTGTTGGAAGTTATCGTGGCTAGCACGCTAATGGCCGTTGCGCTGGTACCGGGCTTACGGCTGATGCGCAACGGTTTGCGTGTCGGTCGCGAACTCGAAAACCGTGAACTGCTGACTACGTTCTGCACGAGCAAGCTCGAAGAGCACCTGGCGCTGGTCAGCGCCGTCTGGCAGACCGGCAACTACGGTGGTGACTTCTCGGCAGAAGGCTATCCGGACTTGCGGTTTGCAGTAACCCGTTCAGATTCCGGCGCAGCCGGCGGTATCGGCGACCAACTGATGGCCGTTGTCGCCACGGCATGGAACGACCTGGACGGCGACGGCTCCCTCGACAACAACGAGCCGGCTGTCGTGCTGGGCTGCAAAGTCGCCAAACTGGCAAGCTACCAAAGTGAGGTGGGAGGTGGGTAACCATCGTCGCGCAATGACCTTGCTGGAACTGATCGTGGCCACCACCCTGATGACCGTCATGGTAGCCACGGTGGCGGTCGTCTTGCGCACCGGCCACGTGGCCTGGAAAGCCCAGCAGGGCGACGCCGTCAAGATCATGGCTGCCAACGCCACCGTGCGCCACATCGTCCGCCGCGTACGCCAGGCCCGGGCGGTCACCAGCATCACTCCCGCAGGCAGTGTTACGGGGAAGCTATCGCTGCTGATGCCGTCGGGCGAGACGATGACATGGGACCACAACGTGGGACAAAAGGAAGTCTCGTTTAAGATTTCGGGACCCAATAACGTCTTGAGCACCGGAATCACCGAACTGAACTTTACCGGCTACGAAGCCGACGGAACTACAGAAACTACCGTGGCGGAAGATGTACACTCGGTCAAGTGCCGGGTTGCCGTCGAATTGCCGCGCGACGCAAACGGTACCCGCATCGTCAGTTGTTGGGCCTGGTTGCGATCGTGGTGAAAAGTCAGGAAAACACGGCCTATGGTCCGCAAAGCGAAAAACCTGGCGAACTCGGTGGTTGCGATCGAAATCCGCCACTCCTCGCTGGTGATGGTGTTGCTCGAGCCGGCCCAGAAGGAATCGTCGCGACGCGTACGTACGCGGTCGATTCGTTGGCGGTATGAGGCTCACTCGCTTCGCTCTGAAGAGGGCAAAGAGGAACTGCTGAAAGCGCTGAAGACCCTGGTGGACGAAGAACAACTCGCAGGCACCACGGTCAACTTCACGCTCAGCGGGGAATACTGCATTACCCGAGTCGTCACCGGAAACTCCGATCGGGTGCAGCGAGAACTGGCTTCCTTGGAGGAGCGGAAAGACCTCTACCTGTTGCTCGGAACGGAACAAAAACTGTCGGCCCGAAGCATCCATGAGTTGGATGCGCGGCATCAGCACGCGTTGCTCGCCGTGGCAAATAGCAAGACGCTCGACGTGGTGCTTCAGGTTGCCGCCGCCGTTGGCTTGAGCGTGAGTCTGGTGGAACCGGCGCTAGTGGCCCTGTGCCGCCTGTTGGGAGCCGCCGGAGAGGATACCGACGGGCCTACGCTGATTATCGATTCAAGTGAAAGCGGCTTGAAGCTGGGGATCTCTTACCGCGGACAGTTGCTGCTCGGTTACCGACCGGCCGGAAGATCTACCGTCGATGACGTGGACGATATTTTCCTGCATTCCTTGGTACGGCTCTATCGCTATTGCGACCGCTACTACGGCTACTCTCAAGGCCCGCTTACACGAGTCTTCGTGTGCGGTTTTGGCGAACCCGTGGCGTCCGCGATCTCGCTGATGCAGCAGCAGAAGCAGTTGACCGTACACGTCCTTGACCCGACTACGGTCGATTCGCAATGGGAGTTTGTGGAAACGGATCCCGGTTCGCAGTGCTGTGCCGCACTTGGAACCTGCTTGCGGTCGGCAACACCGAACGAGTTGACGGCCGGGCCGAATCTGATCGAACGATTGCGTGCCGAAAGGTCTCGCCCGCTTTTCACAGAGTCGTGCCGCACGTTCTGGCCCGTAGCGGTGGCCGCGATGATTGCCCTGGGGCTGTTCGTCGCCGCTCGGCAGGAGCGGTCACAATGCCACCGATTGGGTCAAAATCTCCAAGTTATTGAAGCCTCATCCGAGGAACTGTGGAAACTACGGCGAGAAATAACCGAAGCCGAAACGAAAACCACCCATCTTCGCACGATCGCCAAGGAGGCCACGGTTCCCCCGTGGGGTGAGGTTCTCGCGTTCGTAGCCCGCTGCATGCCCAACGACCTCTGGTTGGACAAGATCGTGGCGGACTGCGACGGCAAAGTGGCGTTGACCGGCAACAGCTACCGTGAGGCGACGATTTATGAGTTTGGCAGCTACTTGGAGTCGTCCCCGGGGTGGTCCTACGTGACGGTGGAAGGGACGTGGCCGGCTTCTACCCAGTTGGGACGCACGACGAAATTTGACATCCAGTGCAAGTTTGACGATCCGGCAAACGGTAGCGAGGAGCTAAACCGTAATGATTAGAACGATATTACGACGCTTCCTGGATCACCCGGCACGCCGCTGGGGCATTATTATCGCAATTCTTGGCATAGGTCTTACTACCGTTCTACCTGCTGCCGATGAACTGAGTAGATCGCGTCGAGACCGTGCGCAGTTGGAGGAGGATTCTTCCCGCATGCGCCGCGAAGTGGCGGCCCTAGAGGACGTACGGTGCAACGCGAAAGAAGAACAGCAGCGTTTGGAAGAACTGGAGGCCATGGCCGTTACGGCCGATCAGGTTCCCCTGTTTCGGCAAGAGATCGTCGATTGGGCCCGCAAAGCGGGATGCCAAGTCCGGCGAATTCGCCTGGAGTCTCCTCGCTCTCAGCAGTGGCAAGAGGGAGACAGCCTTGAATCAACCGCTGCCAAGCGAAAGAAACCCGATTCATCTTATGTATTGAAAATGCAGTCTCTTTCCGTCTCGGTGTCGGGAGCGCTGCCCGAAGTAAAGCGCCTATTGACCCAATTGCACTCGACCAACCGGCTAATCCAATGCAGAAAGTTTTCGATCGCCCCTTCCCACGATAGCCGAAAGGAGGTCGTCTTGAACCTTGAGTTGATGTTGTTCGACCTGAGCAAGGCCGAAGTACCACGCTGAAAGAGCCCGCACGGAGTAACGGTCGTGTCCGCAGTGTCACCGGAAGACACATGATTTTTCCCGCCCCAGTCATCGCTCCGACGAAGTCGGTGCGCAGTCGGTACTGCGTACTCTGCCTGGTAGTCGTTCTGTTCTGTGCGTCGTGGAGCATGGCGATTGGTGAAGCCAAAGCCCAGCATCCACAGCTTCCTCCTGCCAACGCTACCGTGTCTCAGGGCCGAGTGTCTCAGGGCCGAGTGTCTCAGGGCCGAGTGCCTCAGGGCCGAGTGCCTCAGGGCGGACGGCTTCCCTCATCCGGTGCCGTGGGGGTCGACCCGACGCTGTCCTCATTGCTCCTTCGTCCCGGCGACCTCACGCTGCGTAATACTCCGTTGGTATCCGCGCTGTTTACGATCAGCGAGATCTGGAAAGTCAACGTGGTGGTCGGCCAGCAAGTGCAAGGCCAGGTCAACGGTGTCTTCCGCAACGCGCCGCTATACGAGATTCTCGATTCGATCTTGCTCTCCAACGGCTACGGGTATCGGCCGGTGGGGCACAGTCTGGTGGTCATTCCGCTGAAGGAACTCGGCGATCTGAACCCGATGTTCCAGTCGGCCACGATCACGCTGCGAAACACCGACCCCGCCGAGATACTCGAAGCGGCCCGTCTGCTCAGTTCTCCTCAGGGAAAGGTGCAGGCCGTCCCCTCGGCAAGAAGCTTGATGGTGCTCGACTTCCCCGACCGCGTGGCGAGAGTCCGCCAGTTTGTTGATGAACTGGACCGGGCTGGGAGCAGAGCGGCCGCTGGGCAGGCGGCCGATGAGAGCGGCTCGCTGCGAGTCGCTCATTTCAGCCCGCAATTCGTCGCCGCCTCGTCATTGCAGGCGGCAGTGGAAACGATCCTCAGTAAGGACGGCGAGGGTGGCATGCAGGGCAAAGTTGCCGTGATGGAACCCGACAACAAACTGGTCGTCGCGGCCTACCCGTCCCAAATCGAGCTAGCCCGGCAACTCATCGAGCAACTCGACGTTCCACGCCAGCAGGTTCGCATCACGGCCATGATTTACGATCTGGCCGTCAAGGACATCGAACGCCTGGGAATCAACTGGAATCATGCACTAAAGGACCGCAATGATGCGGACGGCAATCCGCAAAGTATTTGGAATATAGACAGCTTCCTTAGCGTGCCGGTCAATGCGGGGCTGGCCAACGGTACGATGACCTTCATGAACCTCAGCCGACACTTTGATATCACGGCCATCGTACAAGCCCTGCAAGAGGCTCAGGATTCCCGGCTGCTGGCCAACCCCAACGTCACCGTGCTGGATCACGAGAAGGCCCTGATGTCGATCATCACCGAGATCCCCTACCAGGAACTGACGGAAACCCAGCAAGGCGGCAATATCGGCACCACGAATTTTCGCGAGGCAGGCGTCAAACTGGAAGTCACCCCGCACATTGCCGCCGACGGGACCATCCGCATGGAGGTCAGCCCCAGTTTCAGCCGCCTGACCGGCTTCACTCCCGGCCAAAACCCCAGCCCGATCATCGACCGACGCGAAGCCAAAACGGTCGTCCGCGTTACCGACCGGCAGGTACTCGTCATCGGTGGCCTGCGACAACGGAACGACACGGGCAATTTCAACGGCCTGCCTTACCTGAAGGACATCAAGAGCTTGAATATCGGGGCCCTGTTCCGCGGCCGCGATACCGAGGTCCGCGAAAGTGAATTGGTCGTGTTCATCATGCCGGAGATCATCCCCACTACGCATGTTGGCTCTTGCCGCGAAGGAGTTGCGTTGCAACACGGCCAGTGCCTATTGGATCAGGTTCCGATGGCAACCGGCGGCCGTCCCCCGTACAGGCCGGTGCCGCGCTTTCCCCCATGGCCCCTCGATGGCCCCAGAGTATTGGGCACACCGTTCCAACCCAACACCTGCCCGCCACCAGGCATCGTACCCGATTCGGTCATAGATCCGCCCGGTGCGCCCGGTGCTGAGCTCCTTCCTGTGCCCGATGCCAAATTCCTTCCTGTGCCTGTGCCCGATGAAAGGACGCTTTACAATCAGGGCAGCCGCGACCGAACAATGTGGGAGCTTGGCACCGGCACTGGACGGTCGAATGTGGTTCGCCTGCCACCGATCGATTTGACCGAACCGGTGACTCCCGCAGGCCCGCACTTTCGACCGAATTATCCTGCGACCCATCGTGAGGCTTATTGGAGACCGCCGGCCCCAGTTCCAGGGCCAAGAATCACCGCTCCAAGAATCACCGGTGTTCGTGCGATAGTCCCGCAATAGCAGGCACGGCCTGCAAAACCGTCAGGATGAGCTATCCTTGAGAGTGACGTTGGCTGGGGGTCGTGGTCGAACCGACCTATCGAATCGATGGCAACAGGAATGGTCGTAGAAATGAGAATCTTCAACTACGCGTCCCTCTTATTGTCGCTCGGACTCCTCGCGATGATTTCGGCCGGGTGCTCGGACGCCCACGGTGAGAAAGTGGCAACGGCCGGCGCGACCTCGATCTCCGACCCGCTTCCAACGCCAACCACGGCCGCGTCGCAAGCCACCCTTGGCGACCCGGAGTCGTCGCCACCCGCGACCGAAGAAGAGCAGGAGAAGCCCGCCTTCGAGTACCCCTTCCCCGATCGCGATGACCTTTTTCTGCCCCCAGCCAAGAAACAGACCACTAGCGAAAGCCGACCCGAAAGCAGCGAAGACGTGGTGTTGATGGGGTTTGCCGACGTTGGCGGGGCCCGAGCCGTATTGAGAATCGACGGGATTGTGACGTCGCTTCGAGTGGGCGAGTCTCGGGGAGAGGTTCGTGTTCTCGCCATCGATCCGCCTAAGGTCAGTTTGCAACGAGGCAAACGCCAATGGACCGAGAGCCTCGCGGAAGCACCGTAGGACGGATCCATGAAGCTGCACGTCCTGGCCGACATCCATCTGGAGTTCGCGCCGTTTGACGTCCCGGATACGGACGCGGACGTTGTGGTCTTTGCGGGCGACGTCGGCACCAGGCTCGGCGGGATCGAGTGGGCCAATCGGCTCGAGAAACAAGTTGTCTACGTGGCCGGAAACCACGAGTATTACGGCAGTGCGCTGCCTGAGTTGACCGAGGAGATGCGCGCGGCGGCCGGGCCAAACGTCGCGTTGCTCGAAAACGACGAACTGATCGTCGGCGACGTCCGCTTTCTGGGCGCGACGCTATGGACCGACTTCCTACTGTTCGGCGACGCCTCGAAAGACGACTGCATGGACGTTGCCGGAAAACGAATGAACGACTTCCGCATGATCCGGTGCAGCCCCCAAGGCAATCGCCTCAGCCCTCCGGACACGGCCGTGCTACATGGCCAAACCCGGCAATGGCTCCGCACCGCATTGCAGCGCGATCACGCCGGGCCGACCGTCGTGGTGACGCATCACGCACCCAGCATCCACTCGGCAGAGCCACAATACCTCAACGACCCGCTGGCCGCGGCGTTCGGCAGCGACGTCGAGGAGTTGATAGACGGCGATCGGGTGGCACTCTGGATTCACGGCCACACGCACAACTGCGTAGACTACGAGCTCGCCGGGACTCGAGTCGTCAGCAACCAACGCGGGTATCCCAGGGAGTCGACTGCCTTCGACCCGGCGCTGGTGATCGACGTCCCCACTTAGCCCCGGGTGAACACACCCGGGGTCGCCACGCACCCCCGCCGTGCATTCACGGCGGGCTAAGAAGTCGTACAGGAATTACCTCCCGATTTGGCTATGAGCAGTGAGCAGTGAGAAAGCTCATAGCTCAAAGCTCATTGCTCATTGC
>JABMRB010000240.1 GCA_013202865.1 Candidatus Nealsoniibacteriota bacterium
CCCGGGCGATCGCCGCGCTGGACCATCCCAACATTGTCCAGGCCTACAGCGTCGACCACGAGGCCGATCGCTATTACATCGTGATGGAGTACATCGACGGGAGAGATCTTCAACAGATTGTCGACGCCGACGGCCCGCTCGACTACGAGGCGGTCGCCGACTACATCCGCCAGGCCGCCGACGGTTTGGCCCACGGCCACAAACAGGACATGATCCATTGCGACGTCAAACCGTCGAACCTGCTCGTCGGCAACCAGGGCGTGGTGAAAATCGTCGACATGGGGCTCGCCCGGCTGACTGACGACGATCCGTCGGACCTCGACGACGAGCAATTGCTCGGCTCGGTCGATTACCTGGCGCCCGAACAAGGGCTCCGCAGTGCCGACTTCGACCACCGGGCCGACATCTACGCGCTGGGCTGCACGCTCTATTTCCTGTTGACCGGTCATCCACCCTTCCCCGAGGGCTTGTTGCACGAACGGCTGATGAAGCACCAGTCGGTCGACCCCCCCAGCCTATTGGGCGAGCGGCCCGACGCCCCCAAGGAACTCGTCGAACTGTGCCACAAGATGATGGCTAAGAAACCGAGCGACCGTCCGCAGACGGCCGAGGAGATCAGCCGGATCCTTTCGCAGCGGCGTCCGCCTGTCCGCAAGCCGCCGGCCGCAGTGCCGCCGGTTCGCAAGCCGAACGGCCCATCCGACACTACCCCGGCAGACACCACCCCGGCCGGCAACGGGCTGCCCGCAATCGTCACCGTGGATACCAGACGCAAGGCGCCTGTGACCAACGAGGCAAGACCGCCGGCCGCGCCGCCGGTCGCCGATGCAGGCACCGGCCGGCGCAAGCTCCTCTTGTGGGTCGCCGGGATCTCCATCGTCCTGGCCGTGGCGGCATCGGCCGTGGCCATTACGCTGCTGATCGTTGGCGGCAAGGAAGACCCCATGGCAACAGCCGATCCGTCCGGTCAAGACGGCGACGATGGTCCAAAGGTGAACGGTCAACCGCCCGACGACGATGCACCAGCCGACGATACACCGCCGGGCGACGATACACCGCCGGGCGACGATACACCGCCGGGCGATGACACACCTCCGGGCGACGATACGCCGCCGGGCGACGATACACCACCGGGCGATGACACACCACCGGGCGATGACACACCGCCGGGCGATGACACACCGCCGGGCGACGATACACCACCGGGCGATGATACACCGCCGGGCGATGATGCACCTCCGGGCGATGACACACCACCGGGCGATGACACACCACCGGGCGACGATACACCGCCGGGCGATGATCCTCCGCCTAAGAAGCCGGACCCGTTCCGCGAGTTGGCCGCGACGGCCGAATTGCCGGCGCTGAAGGGTGCCGCTGGGTCGGATCGGTCGGCCTCGTTGGGAACCTTGCACGTAGACACCGAGTCTGCCTGGGGCGTTGAACTACTCGGTGGCGACGCAGCCCTGAAGGGCACTCGGAAGTTCGTCATGGCCCGCGGCCAGGGTGGAACCGGTTGGCAGATCCAACTCGAATCGCCGGCTCGACCCGGCGTGGAGCCCGAACGGACCGACGTAGCCCGGGTGTGGCTCGAAGGGCAGTCGCTGCAATTCGCGTGGCACGACGGGATCAGCGAAGCGAAAACGGCTAACTTCCTGCAAAACTGCGGGCTGAAGATCACCGTCGACGACAAGAGCCGCTTTTTGCCGTTGGGGCAACCGACCCAACTGGAGCCGCTGCCGATCGACTTGGCCAAGGGCGTGCGAAGGCTGTTCCTCCCGGTCGATCGATTGCCCGATCCCGAGAAGCTTCGCTTGCAGGTGACCGCCGTTTCCGGCCAGTTCCCGCAGCACGAATTCCGGCCGGGCGATGCGGCGGCGGCCGGCGAGAAGATTAAACTGGTGCTGCTGGAGGCCGGGATTCCGGAGTTTGGGTTCCAGGTGAATCTCGATACGAAGGGCACTCGCCCCAGCGTGGCCGTGGCGGCCTATTTCACACCGCCCGGTCAGACGGAACCGGCGCCGTTTCGGGTGAGCTCGGCCGGACAGTGGGTCGGGCGGGCCATGGCGACCAAGCAGCAATTGTCCGTTCTCAAAGTCAAGAACGAGGAACAGAAGAAGGCGGTCGCCGGTCAGATCAAGGTGATCGAGGCCGGCCTGAAACAGATGGAGGCGCTCAGTGCCGTCTGCCGCAGAATGCAAAACGGCAAACTCCATTTTCGTGTGTTCACCACGATTGAGGACCATGAGATCGACATCTTCGTGACGCCGCCGCCCCCGCCTCCGGAAGCGCTCCCGGATGTCGGGGAAGACGGACCCGAGTAGGCGCCCCCATGCTTCGAGCCCTTGCCCTCTGCGTCTGCCTGACGACTGCCACCGCCGCCGGTGCCCCGCAGGAAGCGATCTGGCAGGGGCAAACCGTGGCGGAGTGGATCGAGCAACTCGGCGACGACGACGAACGGGTCCGCTGGCACGCTGCCTACGCCTTGGGGCAGATCGGCCCCGAGGCGTCCGGTGCTCTCGATCCGCTGGCCGCGATCCTTCGCAACGATCCGCACGAATACGTCCGCGACGCCGCCGCCTGGGCGCTGGGCCGCATGGGTACCAAGGCGGCGCCGGCGGTGGAACTGTTGACCGTGGCAATGCGGTCGAACTTGCCCTCGATTCGCCGCAACGCCGCGACCGCACTAGGTAACATCGGCACTGCAGCCGAGCAGGCCACCGACGCACTGGTCAAGGCGCTTGACGACACCGACGCGCCGGTTTGCGCCAATGCGGCGGTGGCGCTTTGGAAGATCGGCCAACACCCCCGCGCAATCGCGTCGCTGATTGAGATGACGCGACGGACGGACGCCCCCGGCGCGTTCGAGGCC
>JABMRB010000003.1 GCA_013202865.1 Candidatus Nealsoniibacteriota bacterium
AAGCACCTGACGTGCCCCAAACCGCGGCGTTGAACTCGTAATAAAGCCGCGACCGGTGGTCGCGCAGAAGGACGCCGCGACTGGTGGTCGTGCAGAGAAACGGCGCGACCACCGGTCGCGGCTTTGTGTGAAAGTTGCCGAAATGCTTTACTTTTCGGTGGTCTTCGCGCATAATGAACTGGACGGGATAGACCATGAGAACTTCGAAGATGTCGCACCTTGCAACTGACCGGCGGCTGCGATTTGAGCGGCTCGAACGTCGCGTGGTGCTCAACGGCACGGCGTTGGTGGAACTTGCCGCAGCGCTCGACAATCAGGCGCCGCAGGTTGCCGATCCGATTGCCGATTTCACGGTCGACGAGGACGCCCCCGACACGACGCTCGACCTGGCGGCCGTCTTCCAGGATGCGGACCTCGCCGTCGGCGAGTCTCTCACCTACACGGTCGAAGTCGCCACACCGGCCTGGTCGGTTGCGGATCAAATCTCTGAAGAGACTTATACGCGGTTTCACCAGGACGACCTCTACACGCACGCGGGCGATAACCGGGGCATCGGCGGGGCGGAGCACGACCTGGCGCGGGACAACATCTTTTCCCATTTCCAGGAACTGGGCCTGGAAACGAGCCTGCACGCGTTTACGTATCAGAACAGCACGTACTACAACGTCGTCGGCGTTAAGCCCGGGGTGACCCGCCCGGACGAGATCTTTGTCCTGGGGGCGCACTACGATTCGGTCTACAACGCCGGTGCGGACGACAACGGCAGCGGCACGGCCGCCGTCATGGAGGCCGCCCGCGTGCTGGCCGAGTACGAATTTGATTGCACGGTGACCTTTATCGCGTTCGACCGTGAAGAACAGGGAATGAAGGGTTCCTACGCTTACGTTGCCGATCACGCTGCCGATAACATCCTCGGTGTGGTCAACCTGGACATGATCGCCTACAACCCGGCCGGGGCGAACCACGACAAGGTTCTTCTGTACGAGTATCGGGACGGCGGGCACATCAAGCAGGACCTGATCGTCGCCATCAATCTCTACGGCGGTGGATTGACGGCCGTCGATGCCGTCGAGAATATGGGACGAAGCGATCACCAGCCGTTCGAGTTGCGGGGCTTTGACGCGGCCTTGGTGATCGAACACGAAGTGTGGAGCAATCCACACTACCACCAGTTGACCGACGCCGTGGAGACGCCCAACTATATCGACTACACCTATGCGACCAGTATCACCTCGGCCGCGACCGGATACCTGGCCGGCGCCGCCGGGCTGACCGACGCCAATCACCCGGCGGCTGCCGTCGTCGAAGGCGATCTGCTGGAGCTCGACTACGGTGACGACCGGCATGGCACCGTGGAGATCGTGGTTCGCGCAACCGACCCCGCAGGGCTGTGGGTTGAGGACACGTTCACGGTCATCGTCGAGCCGGTAGCCGACGTCCTCGGGCGGCACGTCTTCTACAATCAATCGAAGTTCGACGGCGATAGCGCAGAAGCGAATTCCGACGACGACGGGGCGATCGCGCCGGACAAGACAGCGCTGCGGTCCGGCCAGCGAGCTTCCTTGACCAACTACACCAGTTACAGCCGCGGAATCAATGGCATCATGATCGACGTGGCCGACGCGGAGGCACCGATCTCGGCCGCCGACTTCCTCTTCCACGTCGGCAACGACGGGGCGCCCCACAATTGGGCCCCCGCGCCGGCAGGCAGCGTGACCGTTCGCCATGGCGAGGGGGTGGGTAATTCCGACCGGGTAACGGTTGTTTGGCCCGACGGCGCCGTGCGGAACGAGTGGCTGCAAGTCACCGTCCTGGGCGACAACCTCGGGTTGGCCGACGACGATATCTTCTATTTCGGCAACGCGGTTGCTGAGACCGGGAATTCCCCCGATCTTGCCCGGGTTACGATCGCCGATCTGCTCTTGGCCCGAAATAACCCCCGCGGCTTCGGCAATCCGGCGGGGCTCGATTCCCGGCATGACTACAACCGCGACGACCGCGTGGATTCGATCGACGTGCTGCTGGCGCGGAACAACCATACGACTTTCCTGGACGAATTACAGTTGATCGATTTGTCGGCCGAGCAATCCGTGGCGCCGGAGGCCTGGGACCTGGCGATGCTCTATCTGGCCACCCACGGCGAAACGGTCGAGGCGGAGCCGGATGCGGACGATCGCGACGCCACGGCCATGTTACCCTGGATTGACGTTTAGCGGCGGCGGATCAATAATTGACCCACCGTCGTGGAATGCTTCCGTCCTTAGCGGTGGGCTTGCATTGGGCTGCGATCCTGGTAGTGTAGAGTCGGAGGTCGACCGGGAGGGTCGGCGGAGTGCTTGCGGTCGGGCTGGCAAGTGGCGCGGATGCTTGCCCCCGCCATGGCTCTGGAAATGGAGTAGACCGGAAGATGTCGGATTCCAGAAAGATGTCAGATTCCGGGAAACAGACCGCCGCCGGGCGGCGGGTTCTCAGCCGGCACCGATGGGTCGTGGTTCTGATCTTGCTGGCCGGTACGACGCTTAGCGTTGTCTTCTGGGATCTCACCAAGGAGAGGTCCGAACAGCGGCTCAAGGCCGACGCAGACGTCCGGCTCCATGCCATCGAACGACGACTGCAAAACAACGTCAAGTTGATCTACTTCTTGCAGGCGTTCTACGCAAGTTCCCGAGAGGTCACGGAAGGCGAATTTACCGAGTTTGCCAGGCCGCTGCTGAAAGGTTATGAAGACATCGAAGCCCTGGGAACGATCCGCCACGGCGAGCTGGCTCCAGCCTTCTTCGTCGACCGCGACGGACGGTCTCCAGAGGCGCTCGGGTTCGGAGCCGCCACAGCGACGACTCGCGAATCGGCGATGGTCGGGGCCCGCGCAACCCGGGCAGTTGCGGTGACCGGTCAAATCGATTTGCCGGGAGCAGACGAGCCTGACAACCGCATGATCGTGTTCGGACTCGTTGCCGCGAAACTGCCTTCGGAGGACCAGCCACTGTCGGCAACCCCGCCAGAGTTTGTCGTGGCCATCGTCAATGTGGATGAGGCGGTCGCAGGCGTGCTTGAGAACCACAACTCGAAACGGGTCCGGATTACCGCATTTGACGCAGCCGACCCGCCGCAGAAACCACCGGGATGGTATCGGGACGTCGCGTTGGACGTCGCGGGTGCCAAGTGGATCATCCGCGGCACGCCGACGGACGACTACCTGGCCGAGCGGGATAACTGGTTGCCGATGATCGCCCTGGTAGCGGGCCTGTCGATCACTGCGCTGCTGGCGTTGTACGTCAACGTTCTACTGGGCCGTACGGCCGAGGTCGAGCAGACGGTGGACCGGCGGGCAGCCCAATTGAAGCGGGCGAACGAGAACCTGGAACGGGAAATCGCCGAACGCAAGCGGGTTGAACAAACGCTCCGAGAATCCGAAGCCGTCTATCATTCGCTCGTCGAGAACCTCCCACTGAACTTGTTCCGCAAGGACCTGGAAGGCAAGGTCGAATTCGGAAACGTGCGGTATTGCGAAACCCTCGGCATGGCGCTGAAGGACCTCGTCGGCAAGACCGACGGAGACCTCTTCCCCGAGAATTTGGCCGTCAAGTACCGGCAGGACGATGCTCGGGTGATCGCCACCGGAGAGGTGCTTGAAGACATCGAAGAGCACCGCCGGCCCGACGGCAAGACGATCTACGTCCAGGTACTCAAAACGCCGGTGCATAACGCCGCCGGGAAGATCGTGGGCGTTCAGGGGATCTTCTGGGACGTCACCAAGCGGAAGCAGGCTGAGGCCGCGCTGGAGCAGGAACGCTATCTGCTGCACGCCCTGATGGACAACCTGCCCCACAATATCTACTTCAAAGACACGGCCAGCCGGTTCATCAGGATCAACCGGGCACTGGCTGAATTGTTCGGCATCGACGACGCTTCGGAGGCGTTGGGTAAAACCGACTCGAACTTCTTCACCGACGAACACGCGAAGCAGGCCAGGGCCGACGAACTCGAAGTGATGCAAACCGGCCAGCCCGTGTTGGATAAGGAAGAAAAGGAGACGTGGACCGGCGGCACGATCACCTGGGTGGTCACCACGAAGCTGCCGCTGTTCGACGACGAAGGGCGCGTGATCGGCACGTTCGGCATCTCGCGCGACATCACCGAGAAGAAACTCGCCGCCGAAGCACTCCGCGCCGCCAAGGAGGCCGCCGAAACGGCTAGCCGCGCCAAGAGCGACTTCCTGGCACACATGAGCCACGAAATCCGCACCCCCATGAACGCCGTCATCGGCATGACCGAACTGGTGTTAAACACGGAGTTGAACACCTCGCAGCGCGAGTACCTAAGAATGGTCCGCGAGTCGGGTGAGGCGCTGCTGCTGGTGATTAACGACATCCTCGACTT
>JABMRB010000241.1 GCA_013202865.1 Candidatus Nealsoniibacteriota bacterium
ACCTGGCAGCCGCGGTCCTTCGCCCGGCGGGTTAGCTCGCCCATCACGGCAAGCTCGGCGAATTGGGCCTCGTCGCTGGCGTCGGCCAGGCAGCCCGGCCGCAGCCCGTCGCCGAGGCTCCAGGTGACGTCGTAATCGTGCATGATTTCGCACAACGCGTCGAAGTGTGTGTAGAACGGATTCTCTTTGCCGTGTGCCGCCATCCACTTGGCCACCAGCGACCCGCCGCGGCTGACGATGCCGGTGACGCGATCCTCGCACAACGGCAGGTGCTCCTGCAGCAGGGCACAGTGGATCGTCATGTAGTCGACCCCCTGCCGGGCCTGCTGTTGGACGACCTCGAGGAAATCGTCGGGCTGCATGTCGAGAATGTCGTCGAGTTGCTGGACCACCTGATAGATCGGCACGGTGCCGATGGGTACTTCCGCGGCGCCGATGATCCGTCGGCGGACCTGATCGATCTCGTCGCCGGTCGAGAGGTCCATCACGGTGTCGGCCCCGTACTTCACTGCCAGCCGCAGTTTCTCCAACTCGCACTCGGTATCGCTCGACAGGGCCGACTTGCCGATGTTGGCGTTGATTTTCGTCCGCGCGGCAATACCGATGCCGATCGGCGCGAGGTTTTTTTCCGCATGGACTCTATTGGCCGGGATCACCATCCGCCCCCGGGCGACCTCGTCGCGGACCATCTCCGGCTCGAGCCGCTCGTTGCGAGCAACGGCCTCTATCTCGGGTGTAACGGTGCCCTGGCGGGCTTGTTCGAGCTGGGTCATGGCGGGGGTTTCTTGCGGATCAGCGGGGATTGCGTGCAGGACGCGAAACACCTAATCCTATCGCAGGGGCGGCGGTTGTCAATCGAGGCGGTCAAGGCACGCCGGACCCCGAAGGCCTATTTTATCCCAAGCGACGCCTTGACACATACGTCGATTTCGCTCATGGCCGCGGTGCCGAGTCGGCCAATCGTCCGCCGGATCAGATCTTGATGCACCGTGAAGAGGTTCTCGCACTTGACCGCCGACGTGTGCAATAGCCCCGCCTGCCTGCCTCTTGCCGTTCCCAGTTCGATCATAAACTGGGTGGGTTCGGTCTCGGCACGCCGAGTTGCCGTGGTGATCATTGCCACGATCGTACTGGCCAGGCGTCGATTGTTCCGGTCACATTGTCGTTGTAGTCATCCATTTCCGGCTCGTTCCACCCCTCCGCTCGGGCTATCTGCTCCTGGAGCGGGTAGGTCTGCCGGACGTCGAGATCGTCGCCTTCCAGCAAAGGACGGACGCGTTCGTAAAGATCGGCGGGCAACAACACGTAGGCCACCTCGCCCGCCGCGTCCACCACCGGAAGCGGGCAACCGTTGTGTTGCTTCAGTGCTTGCTCTTGTTCGGAACTGAGTTTGACTGTCATGGCGTCTCCCTTGCATCCATATTCTACACGGAACGCCTGCTCGGATCAAACCGGGTTAGTACGCCCTCGCATGGCGGCGGGCCTTCGGGTCGCCGGCGGCTTGCTTGCGGCCGGTGGAGGGGTCGAGCGTGAGCATCACCGGATGGGCTAGCGGCGGCCGGGCGATGCGGACCTTGTGGCCCCGGGATTTCAGGGCCTCGATCGCGTCGGCGCCGATGCTCTCGTAGACCGACAGGCTGCCGAGCTTAGGCGCCGGTTGGTTGAACGAACCGACCAGGTGATCGGTGCCGAAACGCGGGGCCGTGACCGCTTCGGCCGGTGTCATGCCAAATTCGATGTGCCCGAGCAGCACCTGCAACGTCACCTGGTCCTGCAAGTCGCCTCCGGCAACGCTGATCGCCGCGACCGGTTTGCCGTCCTTCAAGACGATGGTCGGCGTGAGCGTGATCCGCGGCCGCTTGCCCGGCTCGATGCAGTTGACGTGTCCGCGCCACGTATTGAAACTTCGCAATCGGCTGCCGAGCGTAATGCCGGTCCGCCCGGCCAGCGTGCCGCCCCAGCCGCTGGGTGTGGCTGCCACGACGTTGCCCCAACGGTCGGCTACCAGGCAGGTCGTGGTATCGCGGATCTCGCCCGGCGGGCGGTAGTCCTGAGGCTTCGTACCCAGCAGGGCCTTGCCCGCACGCGGATCGCCCGGGCGCTGCTCGAGCGATGCCCGCTCAAGGTCGATCAGCGGACGTCGCAGTTGCGTGTACTCGTCCGAGAGGAGCTTATCGAGCGGCACGTCGACGAACAGCGGATCGGCGTAGAAGGCGTCGCGGTCGGCCAGGGCCAACTTCATCGCTTCGGCCAGCAGATGGATGTACTCCGAACTGTTGTGGCCGGTCGCCTTCACGTCGAACCCTTCGAGCAGCCGTAAGGTTTGCAGCAGGTACGGTCCTTGGGTCCATGCTCCGCACTTGACGATGCGGTGGCCGCGGTAGTCGATCGAGACGGGCTCTTCGACGCGGGTGACGTGCGTGGCCAGATCGGTGTAGCGGAGCAGCCCGCCGTTTGCCCGGCTCCAGGTGTCCAGTTCCCGGGCGATCGGTCCGCGATAGAAGCAATCGCCGACCAGCCGCAACCCGCGGCGTCGGTCGTCGGGCGACTTCTTTTCGGCGTCGATCATTCGGCGGATCGTCCGGGCCAGGTCCGGCTGCCAACCGTCGGTGTGCCCGTCGAGGATCGCAAGCGCCGGTTGGGCCGTCTCGGCGAAGGTCTTGGTGCCGTAGCGGTCCAGGACCGTTAGATAGGCGTCGATCGTGCCGGGTACGGCTGCGGTGGTCGGATCGTCGTTGCCGGGGATGCGGCCGCCTTTGTTCTTTTCGTAGAACTCGACGGTAGCCAGCCGGGGAGCGACGCCTTGGCCGGCAACGATCTCGACCGCGTCCCGCTTGGCGTCGTAGACGATAATCGGCACTTCGCCGCCGAAGCAGAACCACTGCGAATCGGTCACCGAGAGCACGATCAGCGCCGCCACGGCCGCGTCGACGGCGTTGCCGCCGTCTTGCAGTATTTCGATCGCCGCGTCGGCCGCTTCCGCCCCGCCGGCGACGACCGCACCATGATCGCCCGAGGCCTTCCAGAAATCGGGCGGCGTCGCCGCATGGCACACGGCACCGACGAAGGACACCGCCACCAGCGTCACACACGTTGCAGATCGACAGAATCCGTTCATTGCATCTTCTCGTTTACTTCGGCTTCGGTTCCAACTCCACGACCTTCCAGGGTCCCTTCTCGCCACGTACTACCTTCTGGCCGTAGCCGGGCAACAGAAACGTCTCGATTCGCCAGACCTCGCCTCTGCGGTGGGCCTCGTAATCGACCTTGCCTTCATAGAGTTTCGGCACGCGGAACGATACCGTGCCCTTGGCCGTGTCGCCGTCGACCTTGCAGGTCAGGTCGGTGATGCGGTCGGCATGGATCAGCGTGCAGGGCCCCAAGGGAATCCGCAGCCTGCCGATGCCCGTGGTTCGGTGCATTTCCGCGGCCAGTTCGTACGGTTTGGCAACTCCCTCCGGCAACGAACGGAAGTGCCGCTTGCCCTGCTTTGGATAAGGGCCTGAGAACATCAGCACCAGAGTGAGCGACTGGTCGGAGAATTCGCTCGGTTTCGGTACGGCCGGCATTGATGCTAACCGCTCGAAGTCCTTCCTCGATACCGCGCTGGCCGCGGGGATCTGCCGTTGGATCTGTTGGGCAACGGTCAGTTCCGGCTTCGCGTCTTCCGCGGCGGGGTCGGGATCCGCCGCGATGCCGCGCACGGCACCACCCCATAGCACCACCGTCACGCCGACCGCAACTCGCCACAATCCGTTCATCACACGACCCTCCTATTTAGCCCCGGGTGAATACACTCCGGGGTCGACCTCAAACACGATTGATATCTTGAATTCAACGATCTCCCCGCCGTGTATTCACGGCGGGCTAAATCGTGGTCCTCTTTCAGATAGTTAGTCTCTGCCGCGAGAACGCGGGTCGCCGCGGCGGTCCGAGTCGACCTCGGGCCTGTCGCGGTCGCGCGACCATGGCGGTTGGCCGCCACGCGACGACGATCGCTCGTCACCGTCCGGTTCACGCGGCGATTCGGCGCCCGGTTGCTCAGCACTTGGCGATCCGGGGCCCGGCGGCTTGGCAATCAGCGACCAGCCGTGCAGCGCCCCGGGCCGGTCGCTCCGCGAGGCCCGAATCATCAGCGTCCAGGTCCCCTCGATGCTCTTGCCGTAATAGTCCTTCAAGCTGGTTTGACGTTTTGCGACGGCCTCGGGCCGATACCGACCGGCAAAGGGCGGGCGGCCCTCGGTGATCGGGCGAGTCGCCTCGTCGTCGAGAATGGTGTTCTGGAAGTGATCGTCCTCGCCACCCACGGCGGTGAACAGTTCGATTCGCTCGCCGTCCGGGGCGATCAGAAACGCGTCCAGCGACGAGTCGTGCGTGTGCGTGATCGAAAGCTGCACGTCCAGATCGCCGATCGGTTCGGTCGCTTCCACCGTGACGTCGGAGTAGACGGTCCCGCGGATCGGAATCAGCTTGAGATCGTTGTTGGCGAGTTCTCCGCCGAACATCCCGGCCACTTTCAGACACTCGTCGGGCATGATGATCCCGTCGCCGTTGGAGTCGAAGTGCTCGAATTCACCCGCCTTCAGTTCGGTCCACTCGTCGGCGAACTCGGCCATCCTTACTTGTCCGTCGCCGTTGAGGTCGCGTTCGACGAACCAGTCGGGCAGCCCCGCGCGGATGTCCTGCCCGGGTTTGGATACTTGGCCGTGGAGCCATAGGCCGAACTCGCCCTTGTCGATCCGGCCTTGGCCGTCCGTATCGGCCTCGGCAAACTTGAGTTTCAGGGGCCTGGCCTCGGCACGATCGAGCATGCCGTCCTTGTTCTTGTCGTAACGCGCCAGCAGCGCGAAGGCCAACCCCCACGTCTCGCGGCTGACCGACTTGTAGCGCTGCTTGCGCTCCTCTTCTGCCCGGCGTCGTTGCTCTTCCGCTTCGCGGCGACGTTGCTCTTCTTCGCGACGACGTCGTTCTTCGTCTCCCGGACCGGGCCGACCTTGGGACGACGACGAATTGGCCTGTTGTTGTTGCTCGCGCGACCTCCGGACGGCGTATCGCTGGGCCATCTCCTGCCGGGTCATTCGGTTATCGCCGTTCTTGTCGTAAGCGAACGGATCGTCCGACCACCGGCCGCCGGCCGCTTCTGCGCGTTCGAGCATGCCGTTGTGGTTGCGGTCGTAACGACGGATTGTCTCCTCGGCCTTCCTCAGGTCGTCCGGTTCGACGTCGACCGACGTCCCGTCATCGGTGCCGAACCCGGGGATCGGCGGCAGGTTCTCTACCTGTCCGAACCCGGGAACCGTATCGTCGTCGACCGTCACCGTCGGCGCGCTGGAACCGGACTTCCGCTGCTGCGAGTCTTCCGAAGCGTGGTGC
This sequence comes from Candidatus Nealsoniibacteriota bacterium, assembly GCA_013202865.1. Taxonomy (GTDB): domain Bacteria; phylum Planctomycetota; class Planctomycetia; order Pirellulales; family Thermoguttaceae; genus JABMRB01. The sequence continues at coordinate 5,374 of JABMRB010000241.1, forward strand.
CTTCTGGCCGCGTCTTCCAGCGGGCGAATCGGCATCGGGCGGGACATGTCCAGCCGGGCCATGCGGGCGTAGCGCTCGATGTAAGGCCGGGCGCGGTCGGATATCTCCTTCGGCTCGAGGTGCCCGTTGCGATTGGCGTCCATCCCTCGCATGACGCGAATGGCGACATCGGCCCTGGAACTACCGGAGCGATCGCCGCCGGGTGGTTGCCCGGCGGCCGGAGAAACCGCGGCCAGCACCGCCGCAGCGGCCGCACACACACGACAAAAAAGGTTTACGCCCTCTAGCATTTGCTGTCCTTTCCGGATAGTAGGAGGGACACTCCCATCCGGCTATTGTCGTTGCCGGGAGCCCGGAAGTCAAGCTGAGACGCAGCGGCCGTGGTAAGATAGGAAAGGGGTCGGAAGGAAGAGGGCTGGGGGGCGTATGTCTGTTCCAAGGACCGATAGCCGAGGGCGGAAGCCCGCGGAGGGGGGGATTTAGCTGCCGGTTCCGGCAAGAGCACCGGTGATCGCCAGGCCGCCGCGTCGGGAGAGATCGATCACACCCGGGTTGCTTGGCGGCTCGTCGCCGCGCCAGACTTCCACGATCGGGCGATCGTATTCTTCTGCGGTGGTGCGAATCACACGGCCCACGCGGCCGTCGTTCAGCGATACGTGCGACCCGATCGGAAACAGCGACACCGTGTTCAGCAGTCCGCGGACCGCCTGCGGGTCGAACAGGCCGTCCCTCGTGTCGTGGAGAATTTTCGAGAGGGCTTCGTAGGGTGCCATCGCCGGGCGGTTGCTGCGCGTGGAGACCAGCGAGATGAACACTTCGGCAACGGCGGCGATCTTAGCCAGGGCATGGATCCGACTGCCTCGGTACCCGCGCGGGTAGCCCGACCCGTCGCACCGCTCGTGCATCTGGTAGGCGACCATCCGCACGGCGGCGGGGATCCGGTCCATGTAGGGCTTCAACAACTCGAAGGTCAGCAACGGGTGCTTGACGATTTCGGCGAAGTCATCGTCGGAAAGCTGCTGCTCGTCCACGTCCGTCGCGCTTTCGATGCTGAGCAGTCCCGCGTCGTGGACCAGGCATCCGGTACCCAGGTTCAACAGCGTCTGCTCGTCCCATCCCAAGGCGGTCCCGACGGACATTGCCAACATGGAGACACGTACGGCGTGGCGGGCGGGGAAATCACCCCACGACTGCGTGGCGCCGACGTACACCAGCAGGTCGCGGTCTTCGGCAACGCGGGAGAGACCGTTTCGGGAGATCGAATCGGCCACGTCGAGCTGCGCCGCCCCGTGCATCGCCAACGTGCTGAACAGACCGCGTAGTTGCTCGGTAGTCCGATGGATTAATTGGATGAATCGTCGTTGTGTTCGGGCGTCGTAGGGCTTTGCGCCGTGCGATTGGACCTGCTCGGCGAACGGCCGGCCGCGCGGTTGCAGGTCCAGGCTCAGGCCCTGCGTGATCTTGGCGTCGAGCTCTCGGCTGAGGTCGGTTTCCAGAGGGGAACTGGGCTTCGCGGCGGCTGGCGGCGCCACGGCACGGACGTTGCCTTGAAACTCAGCCGGCCAATCGTCGAGCAGGATTCCGAGATAAGTTCTCCCGCATTGCGTACATTCCCATTGCAGGGCCTGCTCGCCCGGTTGCGGATGCCGCAACGGCAACGGCGACTCGCACTGCTGGCACGTTCCCAGCAGCTTGGTCGTCGGCGGCGGTTTGGCGGTTTCAGTGACGTCCACGGCGTTCTCCGTTTGTCGATCATGCTTGGCTCAGATGTCACAACGGTCACCGAGATGGTTCCCATAACGTGATGAAGCGAGAGGTCACCAAGCCGAATCGGCGCTGCCTGCCCCCCGTGCTACGCTCGCACACCTTCATGTCAAGCATAGCTTCCGTCACCGGCGGAACCGCAGAAACCGGCCCGGCAGATCACGCGACGAACGGCCCCATTGTGAGGACTGACCGGTTCATGCCGGTGGTGCCGCTGAGAATGGGGCGTGAATCTGCGCTTGGCGTAGCCGTCCGGCGCACCGACCCCACTATCCACTACCCACTACTCCCCCTCAACTCCTGAAACAACGGCAAATGCCGGTAATAGACCTCCAGCATCAACAAGTGCAGCGCGGTGACGTAATGCCGTCCGCCGGCGGGGCCCCAGCGGTCGCGGACCGGGCGGGTCGGGTGCCAACTGCCGGCCGGCGGGCCGGACTCCACCTGGCTGGCTAGCGACATCTCTCGCAGTCGATCGTTCCACACGGTCCAGTATTCGTCCTGCATCTGGAACATCGCCTGCGTGGCGTAGTACCAATAGTAGCAGTTCCGCGTCGGTCGGTTGGGGGTGCCCACCTCCGGCAGGTTCTTTTTGAGATGATCGGCCCCGGCGATCAACTGCGGATCGTCCCGCCGGTGGCCCATGTACATCCGCATCAGCATCGCTTCGCCGGTCATCGCCAGGCTCGATTCGCGGCCGTGCCGTTGATCTACATTGTCCGGGTCGGCGTACGGGTTGTAGACGTATTGCCCTTGCTTGGGCGAGAAACGGGCCGTGTCGAGCCACCGGCCGATGCCGTCGAGCGTCTCCTGGGGTACGTCGAGGTCCGCCATCTGGGCGCTCTTCAGCGCCATCAGCATCCAGCCGGTCACCGACGTGTCGGTCTCGGTGGACTTGCCGTTGTCGTCCAGGGCGTAGCGCCAGCCGCCCCGTTGGGGGTGTTGCGTCTTGACGATGAACTCGACCGCTTTGCGAGCCGGCTCCCGAAGCTTGGGGTCGCGGGTCATCCCGTAGGCCTCGCACAGAGCGATCGTCGCGATGCCGTGGCTGTAGAACCAGGCAAACTTGCTCTCATCCTTGCCGCCGAATAGGTCGCCGTCCTTCTTCTGCTGGTCGATCAGCCAGTCGATCCCACGGCGGACGACCTCGCGGTGCTTGTCGTCGAGGTGTGTGTAGCCGGCCCCGAGATACGTCAGCAGGGCCAGGCCCGTGGCGGCCGAATCAGACCGCATGGTGCCCAACGCCGGATCGTCGTACGTCAATCCCGGGGGCAACTCGTGCAGGCTCCAGTGGCCGTCGGGGAACTGGTGCCGGGCGAAGAAGTCCAATCCATTCTCGACGGCCGCTTCGGTATTGCTCGAACCGCCCCGGGCTTGGGCCGCCTGGGTACGGCGGCCCGGGTCGCGCTGCCGGAATGCCTCGGTCGGTTCCTCGCTGAGGCGGCCGTCGACGGCCAACTCGCCGCCACTGCGCTCGATGACGAACCGCCGGGAAATCGTGTGGATGATTTCGCTCTCCGGTCGTGCCCGACGGCTGGGCAGGCCGACCTCGGGTGACGGGTCGTAGCCCAGTCCACCGGTCCCGGGTGCCGCGGCAATCTGCACCGGCAACCCGCCGTCCTGACGGCTCGGCTGGTCCGGGCCGGTCCCTTCGGCCAAATCGACCGTTTGCCCGGGTAGGGCGGCAGCGGCAGCAATCGGCTGTTCTTCGACGGTTTCGGCCACACCCCGCGGCAGTCCGGGCAGGTCGGTATTGCGGAGCGGGCCGCGTCCGACTGCCGCCGCCAACGGGGGTCCCGATTCGTTACCTTGCGGCAGGCGACGTTCTCCCCTGGCCGTTGCGACCGTGGTACCGGCCGGGCCGGCCTCCAAAGCATCTTCAACCGAAGTGCGGTCGATCAGGTCTCCCGAGAGTCCGGCAACTTGTCGCTGTGGTCCAGCCAGATCGGTCCGCGGCGCAACGCTCGTTGCGGTACTGGTTCCGCTGGTGGTTGGCCCGGCGGCAGCCAGTTCCGGCGCCGCGGTTCCGGCGCCGGTGACGTCCAAGGCCCCGGTCTTGCGAACCGGTCCGCTGCGGGCACCGGTGGAGGCCGCCGGCACGAGACTCTCGTCGCGTCCACTGCGGCTGAGCTGGGCCGTGACAACCTCGCCGCTGCCGGGGCCGGCCAGCAGGCCCGTCTCTTCGGCCGGCTGGGTGGCAGAGACCTCGCCGCCGCCTTGTGCCGCGGCGCCGCCGCCGACAATCGCATCGGGCAGGTCTGCGGTTTTGGCCGCCTGGCCACCTGCTGCCGCACCGGCCGTTGCATCCGTCTCGGTTGGGCCCGGATTGGCAATCGCCGGTCCGATCACCGTCGATCGGCCCATCTTGGCGACGGTCGCGCCGATGGCCGGCGACGGGACCTGATCGCTGCTGGCTCGTGTGCGTCCGGCCAGCGCCACGGCCATGGCCGAACCGAGACCCTCCGCGGTCGTGGCAGAGGCGGCCGTTTGCGGCCCCGCTTTCACGTTGGCGGCCGCTTGACGGACCGACGCACTGGGACCTTTGGCAAGCGAACTGGACAGACTGCCGGGTGATGCCGCCGGGCCGCCGGTGCCGGGCCGGGTCGGTTCGTCGACCGCGATGGCAGCGGCCGGAAGATCCGTGCCGGCGCGAGACGTTATCCGGGTAGCGCTTCGCTTGATGCCCGGCCCTTCGCCGCCGGCAATTCGTTCGGGCGACGTGGGCGCACGCCGGGCGGCGGCGCCGGCGACCGCGGCCCCGTCGGGCGTCAACGAGACGAGTGCCCCGGCGGGTGATTGACTTTCGGCTCCGCCGGGCAAGCCGGTGATCCGCTGCCGCGGGCCGCCGACCGGTGCCGGCATGGGCGGTTCTCGGGTAGCCTTTCCACCGCTGGGTGCAGCGACAGCCACTTCGGTAGCATCACCCTCGGCGTTGGGTGTGGCGGCTCCGCCCGGATTGCGTGCCGGACGCGGAGTTCCGCCGCCGGAGAGTGCCGAGGGGATCGACTGCCGGCGAGCCATTCGGGCTCGTTGTTCGGTGGCTACCGCGACGGCCGAGCCGCTGGCTGCGGACGGGCCCGATCCGGCAGCCGTCTGCGTGGCGACCGGCTGGGCCGTTCCGCCGCGCCGCGCCGCCGAGCCGCGGACGTTGGCCGAGGGTACGGACGGTCCCTGGGCGGTGGAAGCAGTGGCACCGGTGGCGATCTGGCCCACGTCGGCAACGCCCGTTTCGGCAATCGAGGTTGCCGGTGCGGGGTTTCGAGCGATGTTTGACGTGGTGGCGTTACGCGATGCGGACGGCCGGGTACCGCCGTCGCTGCGCGGCACGCCGGCACGCGAGACGGCCGGCGCCGATCCGAGCGCGAACTCGGCTTTGCCCGGCGCCGATGCGTCGCGACTGGGCGACGGGCGGCTGCCTTCACGTCGCACGGCCGTGCTGTCGGGCACCTGCGCCAGGTTGCTGGCGGGCGTCCCGCCGGTGGACGCGGGCGTGGCGTCCGGTTGCGTGGAGGGCTCGGTGATCGTCGACGGCAAAGCGACTGCCCCACGATTCGCTCTGGCCATGGAGGACGGTCGCGACGGCGCCGCGTCGGCGCCGGGTGACTGTTGTTGCATGGCGGACATGCGGCGTCGGGTAGGGGTCGCGGGCAGTTGCGCGGCGTCGGTCATCGGGGCCAACTCGCGGCCGGCCGGTTGGCTTGACGCTTGGGGTGAAACGTTGGTCGAGCGGGTAACCGCCTCACTGGAGGGACTGTCGGACGGTAACGTCGCCTGCGTCGGCTGCCCCGTTGCGGCAGCAACTTCGCTGGGCTCGGCCCGGGCGGCGGTCGACTGCGGGGCCGGGCGCGTGCTGGCGATTCGGCCGGGGCGCTGGGTTCGCGGTTGCGACGACGGTTGCGTGGACGTTGTCGCCCGGCGCGACGGGGTCTGTGCCACGGCACCCGGTGCCGGTTGGGTCGCCGCCGCGGTGGCCTGCTGGTTGACCTTAGGCGGCGAACTGGCCGTCGGGGCGATCATCCTCTGGGGAAGCTGCGTGCGTACCGGGTCGGCCTGCGGCACCTTGGCGGCGGTCGCGTTGGACTGCGGGCTGGCGACGTCGGTCGGTGTGCTGACGATGTCCGGGCGGCGCGTGGGCATGGCGCGGGTGGCTTGGGCCGCCTGCGGGACCCGTTCGGGTTGCCGTTGACGTGCGGCGATTCGGACGGTCGGTTGTGGGGCGGTCGGCAGCGGCGTCGCTTCGGACGCCTGCGGCGAGGCACGTGGTGCGTCGGCCTCGCGCCGGGCGGTCGTTTGCCGGTTGGGGCTCGGTTGAATCTCCTGCTGGCGGCGCGTGATTTGTTCGGGCTGGGGTGTGGCCGATTCGGTGCGCGGGGTCTCGGCCGGGCGATCGGACTGCCGGGTCAGCCTCGGCGTGGTTGGCCGATCGGGGATCGCCTCATGTCCGGTTGCCCGGCGGGCGATTTCGACCTTAGCCGGCTGGGGCCGGGTGCTGGAGACGTCGTCGAACGTCTGCCGCTGGTCGATCTTGACTTCGGTTTTCTGCGGGCGTCGCGGGGCCAGTTGGGCGTTGGGCACCGCGGCGGTCGACGACGAGCGGGGCTGGACCTCCTCTTCGGGGTTCGGCCGGTTGGGCCGGGGCAGGTGCTTCCATTCCTGGCGGCTGATCTGTCGCCCGGCAGCCACGTCGGCCCGTCGCGGCGCAGTCAATTCGGTTCGGCGGGTGACGGCCGGGTTGGGCTGCTGCCGCTGGGGGATCTCCGGTTCCTCGGGCGGTTCCATCTCGGTGGGGATTTCCGGCTCGGGGGTCGGTTGTTGCACGGGCTGTGGCTCGGTCGGCCGGGGTACCTCGCTGGCGATGGGCTCCTCGAAGCTCTGTTGGGTCTGTGGCTGGTCGGGCTGGCGGACGTAATAGTCGGGCACGGTGATCCGCTCGTAGTCTTCGGTTACCTGCTGCGAGGGCTTGGCCTGTTCGGCCAGCACGGCCAGGTACTCGCAGGCGGCGAACATGATGATCCACAAGTGTACCAACAGGCTGATCACCACGCACAACAGGATTCGATGTCGCACGCGCCCCTGGAGCCAGATCACGGCGCAGAATGCCAGACCAACCGAAAGCGCTACGGTGAACAGACGGAAGTAGCCGTTGAACAGCAGGTTGGGCGTCTGGAAATCGCTCGTGCCGATGATCCAACCGGCCACGAATCCGGCCAAGATCACGATCGCCACGTTGATCGGCCAAAGCTGTTCGTCGAAATCGGCGGCCTTGGCCGTCTGCACATGACGGATTTTCCGAGTAGTTTCAGCCATGGCAGACGCGTCCTTTCCGTCACCCTTTGGGCTGAGAGGTGGTGATACGGTAGTTTCGGATCTTCGCCTTCAAGCAGGCATTTACGGCCGCCACCACGTATTCGATCGCGCACCGCTTGTGGGCACGGATCACCGCTTCGCGGTTGGGGTTGTCGGCCTTGGCCTGCCTCATTCTGTGCTCGAGCTGCCGGAGGTTGAGCATTTCTCCGGAAACGAAGTAGCGAAGCCGTTGGTCGTCGGGAATACCGGGGGCCTCCTTCGCGCCGACGTGCAGAACGTTGACGAAAATCTCTCCCGGCGCACTGGTCAGCGGCTTGGCCTCACTCGCCTCGGGCAACGGCATGTCGAGTTGCTTCTCCTCTTCTGCGAACTTGGTGGCCACCAGAAAGAAGATCAACAACAAGAAAACGATATCGATCAGCGGCGTGAGGCTGAGATTCTCCAGCGCCGAGCCTTTGTCGATTTTCACGGTCATCGTGGGGTTTCCCGGCTTACTTATTACTTAGGTGTCGCGGCGGGTGCTTCGGCAGGCTTCACGGCGGGCTTCGCGGCCGGCGTTTCGGTTGCGGCCTCGGCCACCGGAACGTCCATCTGCTCCTTGCTCACCCGCAGCCGGCCCTCAAACCGCTCCAGTTGCGGCATCATCCCCATCAGCGTTTCGTCCAGTTCGCGGAACAGGCTTTGGATCCGGCCCTCGTACAAGTGCGCCAGCACGGCGGCCGGTATGGCCACCGACAGACCGGCAAACGTGGTCACCAGCGCCACGTAGATCCCGTCGGCAAGGAATTGCGCCTTGTTCACCACGGCGCCGGGGACCGGGTTGGCCGTGGCGAAGAAGGCCTCGATCATACCCCAGACCGTTCCCAACAGGCCCATCAGCGGCGCGACGCCGGCGCCCAAGCTGAGCCAGCGGACGTTGGCGTACAGCCGGGCGGCCTCCCGTTCGTTGGCTTCGCTGACGGCGTGCTCGAGTTCGGTGTGCGGCCGGCCGACTTTCAGTAACATCGTCTTGATGACGTTGGCGGCCGCCGAGGGGAATTGTTGGCAGAGCTTGTACGCTGAACGCGGATTGAGACCGCCTTTCTGACCCGCCAGTTGCCCAAGACCGCCGATCAGTTCCGGCGGCAAGACCTTCCCGCGCCTCAGCCCCAGAGCTCGCTCCACACCAAACGTAACTACCAACAACGACATGAAGGCGATCGGCAACATCAGCCAGCCGCCGCTCAACAACAATTCCCAGTAGTTGATTTTCTTCTGGACCCAAGCGTCGGATCCCGTTGCCTTACTGTTCTCTTCTGCCGACGTGTCGTCTCCCGGCTGGGTGGTCTCGTCGGGTGCCGCGCCCGGTGCCGGACCGGTCTCGGCGGAGGGGCCTGCCTCGGCGGCATCCGTAGCGGACGGAGGCTCGGGCGGTGCGGCGCCGTTGGCTTGAGCCAGGACCGGCCCGCAAAGCAACAGCCCGACGGCGAGCATCCACGCCAGCGGGATCAACAGGATCGCGCTGCGGAGTAAGGCCCGGCGGGTTGTACTATCGGCAATCTTCATTATGGAAACCTCGTCTGTCGTCACGTCAACTGCAATGGCCGGTGCGGCAGTACAACTGCCGCACCATCGTCCTAACGCATCCCGATTTTCCACATTTAGCCGCCGGGCTTGCCCGGCGCGTTGCAGGACGCCGCGTTTTCCACCAGTTCCGCGCTGGGCAAGCCCAGCCGCTAAACGGGGTAGCTCACCGGCCGCCCTTCAATGCCGTCAACCGCTCCTTGGCTAGCGAGACCTTATCGCTTTGGGGGAACTTATCGACCAGTTTCTGATACTGCTTGATCGCTTGCGGGACTCTCTTGAGGACCTCGAAACAGCGGGCCGCTTCGTAGGTGGCGTCGGCCTGTACCTTGGGGTAGCCGTAGTTGGCCGCCACGGCGATGAAGCTGACGATCGCCTCCTCGTGCTGCTTTCGCTCGAACTGGATCTCGCCGATCATAAACAGCGACCGGGCTCCCGCCTCGCCGTCCGACTTCTCGTCGACCTCGGTAAAGATCTTCAAGGCCTCGTCCGGCTTGCCGAGGTTTTTCTGCGCCCAGCCCTGCTGGTACATCGCGTCGTACACGCGCGACGACTTGGGATACTTCGTCACGCACTCGGTGGCTAGTTGCAGGCTCTTGTCCCACTGCTTCACGTGCTCGGCGGCCTGGCTGGAGTGCAGCAGCGTGACGGCCCCCATCTCCTCGCTGGACGGCTTGGTCACCAGCGCGTAAACGTCCAGCGCCTTCTGATACTCGGCCTGTTTCATCAGGCATTCGGCCTCCATGAACGCGCCGTCGGACGCCATGGCCCCCTCGGGCCAGATCAGCCGCTGATAGTTGAACGCCTTTTGGGCTTTGTCCAGGTTCTTCAGGTAGTAGTGCGATAGCCCCAGCCTGTAGGCGGCCTCCTCGGCGAGCTTTGTCTTGCCGGCCTTGGTCATCGCGGCGTGATAGGCGATGCCGGCCTTGGCGTATTCCTTTTGGGCGTATTCGTAGTCGCCGACCATGTAGTGGCTGTCGGCCGCCAGGGAGTGATCGGGGAAATCGACCGCCAGCTTGGCGAAGGTCGCGGCGGCCTCGGCCTCCTTCTTCTGCAGCTTCTGTGCCCAACCCAGTTCGTAGGTCGCGTTGGCCGCGTCGTCGTAGCCGGGGTCCTCTTTCAGCAGGGCCGCCAGCGTGGCCTCCGCCTGGTCGTGTTTGTCGAGGCCCTTCTGGCAGAGGCCCAAGGCATGGCGGGCGCGGGATTTGTCGGTCGCGGGCGGGTTGCTCGCCAGGAAGGCTTCGATGTCCTCGGCCGCCGGGGCGTATTTCTTCAACTGTCGCCGGGCCATGCCGCGGCCGTATTTCGCTCGGGCAACCAGCGCGTCGCCGGTAAACTTATCGATCATCGTCGTGAACGACTGCTCCGCCGCGGCAAAGTCGTTCAGCCCCACCTGGGCCCAACCCAGCCCGTAGAGCGCCTGCCGGGCGACGGTCGTGTCGGGCCATGTCTTCAGGATCGTCTGGTACTCGGCCGACGCCGTCTTCAAGTCGCCGGTTAGCCTCGAGCATTCGGCCAACCGGTAGTGGGCCATGTCGAGCAGCTTGCTGTTGGGGAACTGGGTGACGACTTTCTGGGCGTTTTCTTTGGCCTTGTCGAAATCTCGGGTCTGCTGGTAGGCGTAGGCCAGCACGAGACACGTGTCGTCGGCCAGTTTCCACTTCGCCTCGGCGGCCAGCGACGTTTCCAGCGACTTGATCGACTCGGCGTACTGCTTCAGCCCCACCTGAGAGCGGCCGATCCGGTACCATGCCTCGGCCAACAGGGCGGGCGTCTTCACGTCGGCCCCGGCACCGGCCGCCGCCGGAGTGACGACCGGCTGCAACGCCGCGACCGTTTCCGCGTACTTTCTCTGCAAGTAGAGGGCGGTGCCCAGATGGACCTTCCAGATCTCGGCGTCGCGGTCGCCGGGGGCCGCTGCGAGCAACTCGCCGTAGAGCTTCTCGGCCTCGGCGTACTTGCCCAACAGCAAGCAGCTCTCGGCCTTAACGTGCTTGGTACCCACGGCCAGTTCGTCGTTGGCGTGGGCGGCAAGGAAGGCGTCGGCGTGCGTCAACGCCGCGGCGTGATCGCCCGCGTTCATTGCTGCGAAGGAGGCCATGTAGAGCGCCTGCGGCGCGGACCGGTCGTCGGGATACTTCTGTGCAAAGGCCACGTAGAGCCCGATCGACTCGCCGCGCCGCTGGGGAATCTCGTAGGCCGCGTCGGCTTGGTCCATCAGCAGCGAGACCCGGCTGGGTCCCTCGGCCGCGCCGGGCAATACCTTCTCGACGACGGCCAGTGCTTCGGTCGGCTTGTTGGTTTTCAACAGACTTCGGGCGAGCCAATGCCCGGCCTCGGCCGCGGGCTTGCCGCCGGCTTGGACCACCTTGCCGAGCAACGCTTGCGATTTGGGCATGTCGGCGGCCAGATAATACTGCTTGCCGCCCTCCAATTCGCATAAACCCTTGTATTGCGATTGGGGGAATTGGGTGGCCGCGGTGGCGTAGAGCGAGGCTGCCTCGGCGTATTTTTTCAGCGCCGCAAGGCTGTCGGCCTGGCGCACAGTGGCGTAGTCGGCCATGTCGAAGCCCTCGGCCGCGGCTGCCGCGGCGTACTGCGCGGCCGCTTCGGTGTATTTCTGAGTGTCGAAGAGCGATTCGCCGCGCCACATCGACACCTTCGACAACAGCTTGCTTTGTGGATACTTCGCGGCGAACTGGTCGTAGAGTTTCAGCGCGTCGGCGTGCTGGCCCAACTCGGTCTTGGTGGAGGCCAGCGCGAACGTTGCCTGCTCGCCGAGGCGGCTGTCCGGGTGTTTCTCGACGACGACGGCGTACTTGGCCACGGCCTCCGCCTTCTTACCGCGGTTGTAGAGGCATTCGCCCTCGTAGTAGATTGCCTCGGCAACGCGTTTCCCCGTCGGATACGTCGTTGCCAAGGTGGCGAACGTCGCCGCGGCCGTGTCGTACATGGCCGGGTTGCCTCGATGGGCGATGTTGTATTGCGTTACGCCCAACTCCAGATAGGCGTCTTGCACCAACTGTTTCTGATCTTCCGGCAATTTCGACGCCGCGAAGGCTGCGATCGACGTCTCGAACGCCTTGACGGCCTCGGCCTGCTTGTCCTGCTTCGTCTGGCAGACGCCCAGATAGTACCACGCTTTGGGCACGCGAGGATCTTCCGCATAATCGGTGATGAACTTCGGCCACGCCTTGGCGGCCAGGTCGTAGGCCTCGCCGCTGTAGAGACCCAGGGCCGAGCGATACTGCCGGTCGGCGGCCGCGTCGGACTGCTGGGACCACGCACGGGTCGCAATGCACAACATCAAGACCGCGAGCAGCCATAAGCCGCCGCGGGCAACGCAAGGGATTCTCATCACAGTAACCTTTGTAGGAGGTTGGATTCTTCTGCTGTTCCACCGAGGTGAGCCGGTCGGGCGAACGAGTGTCTGGCAGGCGGGCTCGTTCGCCGGGTCGTTGGACGGGGCACACTACGCTATTATTCCATGCCGCCGAGCTATTTTCCAGCACAAAAGGCCGGGCGACCCCACATCCGGAGTACGCAGTCGCGGCCCGATTTGTTTTGCCCCACGCGTCTGGGGGGATTGACGCGACAAGATCATCTCCGACCTTTTGCGGGAAGACCGCGATAGGTCAAAAGCCCGCCCATTGCATGGGTGGGACCCCCCGGATGCAATCCGGGGGCTTTTTCGGGTTTGTGAGCGAGTGTGTAGGGGGCGACTCACCCGCTGCGGTTGCCGTTGTGGACGGCACACCTTATGATATTTCGCTATCTGCACTACGGTCTGGCGGCCATCCTGGGCTTTGTGGGGCTGAAGATGATCGCCGAGTACGCCGTCAAGGAGTTCGGCGAGGCCTTGGCCGACCGGTTCGGGGAGACCCTCGGCGACGCAGCCACCCGATACTTGACCGAACACGCCGCGGAAGGCCACCTCGTGCCCAACTGGCTTTCCCTGTTGGTGATCGCCCTGCTGCTGACCATCTCGATCGTCGTCTCGCTGATCGCCAGTTCCCGCGAAGGTGAGTCCGGCGCCGACGGATCGTAGGGTGCGTGCAACGCACCGATACCGGGTGCTGTGGTGCGTTTCACGCACCCTACAAAGGGCGTCTCGTGAGGTCGAAGGTGCGAAGCCGCAAGCGGCACTACGTAGGGGACGGTTGCACGTACGGCCTCATTCACTATCCTGGAAGGACTCTGGAAATCTCGATCCTGCAAACTCTCTCAACACGAGGACAACGATGAATACTTCTCCATACCGGGTACTGTGGACACTCTGCCTGACCCTGCTGCTACTCGCCGCCGTCGGCTGCAACGAAACCCTGACTGTCGACGTTGCGATGGGCGGCGCTGCGACGGGGCAAGCCACGCTCAGCGACGAAGAACTAGCCGACGGCTGGATCCTGCTGTTCGACGGTGAGACGCTCTTCGGCTGGAAACAGGCCAGCAAGGCGAACTGGAAGGTGGCCGACGGTGTGATCTCCGTCTCCGAAGGGGAACAGGGCCTGCTGCACACAACCAGCCAGTTCGCCGACTACCGGTTGAAGGTCGATTTCCGCAGCGCCCAGCGGACCAACAGCGGCATCTTCCTGCGGACCAGTCCCGCACCGGCCGACGTGACCGGCAAGTGCTACGAACTGAACATCGCCGGCGCCGACAATCCGTTCCCCACCGGCAGCTTCGTCCAGCGGCAGAAGGCCGAAGGCGAGCACCAGAGCACCGACTGGCAGACCTACGACGTGACGGCCCAAGGGGGCCACTTCACGGTGAAACTCGACGGGAAGCTCGTGCTCGACTACACCGATCCTAAGCCGCTCGGCCGCGGGTTCATCGGCCTGCAACTCAACAGCGGCAAGGTCGAATTCCGCAACGTCAAGCTCAAGCCGCTGGGGCTCGCGTCGATCTTCAACGGCAAGGACCTCACCGGCTGGAAGACCTATCCCGAGATGGAGAGCGAGTTCACCGTCACCAAAGAGGGTTGGATGAACGTTCGCAACGGCAAAGGCCAGATCGAGACCGAGGGCACGTACGCCGATTTCACCATGCAATTGGACGTCTTCGTCGACGGCAAAGCACTGAACTCGGGCGTCTTCTTCCGCTGCATCCCGGGCGAGGTGATGAACGGCTACGAGAGCCAGATCCACAACGGTTACATCGACGGCGACCGCACCAAGCCCCAAGACTGCGGCACCGGTGGCATCTTCCGTCGCCAGAACGCCCGACGGGTCGTCGCCGACGATTTCGCATGGTTCCAGAAGACGATCCACGTCGACGGCAAGCACGTGGCCGTCTGGGTCAACGGCTACCAGGTCACGGACTTTACCGACGACCGCAAGCCGGACGCCAATCCCCGCAAGGGGCTGCGCTTGGAGCCGGGCACGATTCAGATTCAAGGTCACGACCCGACCACGAATCTCTCGTTCCGGAATCTTCGGATTGCTGAGATGCCCGCGCGGTAGCCGTGGCGAGTATCGTTGCAGAGGTGGGCTCGCGGACAACAAAAAGCCGCGACCGTTGGTCGCGCACAAGCGAGAGGGAATCGCAGTACTAGAAATTAGATAATTGGTCTGGCGCGACCAACGGTCGCGGCTTTGTGCTGATGGCGTCACCCGATCTGATACCGTTCCACCTTGGCCCGGTCCACTTCCACTCCCAGTCCCGGGCCCTGCGGGACGGCCATTCTGCCGTCGATGATCTCGGACGGCTCGGTCAGCACGTCGTCGCTTGTTTGGTGGCTGGCACATTCGTTGCAACTTGAGAAGGCCGGCGTGGCGGCGGCCAGATGCAGCATCGCGGCCGTGGCGATGCCCACCGACGGTGCGCCGGCCAGCAGAACGTGCAGAGCGGCGGCCTCGGCCACGGCCGTGCATTTTCGCGCCGGAACCAGCCCACCCAACAGGCCCGGGTCGATCGTCACGTATCGGGCGGCGTCGCAACGGACCACCGCCAGCACGTCGGCCGGGCTGGCGACGGTTCGCCATAGGGCCAGCGGCACACGGGTCTGGCGAGCCAATGAGGCGACCGGGTAGAACTCGGCCGTGTCGAGCGGATCGAGCAGCAGTTGCACGGCGTCGCCGTCCGTGTCGAGTTCGGCACAAAGTTCCAGGGCCGTCTCCAGGTCGTACGCGCGGGCACCGTCGAGCCGCAATTCGGCCCGGTCGCCGACGACCTCGCGGATCGCGCTGAGCCGCTTCAGGTCGAGTTGGATCTGCCCGCTGGCCGAGAGGATCTGGCAATGGAATCCCTGCTCGGCCAGTTCCCGGGCGTCCTGGGCCACGCGCCGCGGATGTCCCTCGTCGAGCCGCACGGCCAGCGGTATCCGCCGGCGGTAGGCGCCGCCGAGCAGGCGGCACAGCGGTTGCCCGGTAGCCCGGCCGGCCAGATCCCAGCAGGCCATTTCTACGGCAGACCGTACCGCCGGATCGGCGAGTGCATCGAGCGTGTGCAGTTCTTCGACGTCGAAGATGTTCCGTCCGGCCAAAACGGCCAACAAGGCGTCGCGTCGAGCAGGCAGTTCCCCCGGGCCCCACCCGATCGCGGCTTCCCCCCAACCTTCCCGGCCCGAATCGGTCGTCGTCCGCAGCAGCATCGAGCGGACTGCCCGATCCGATCCGGCCTTACCGATTGCTACGGAGAAGAATTCGAGATCGTTGATTTGCATGGCTGCGTCAGGAGGAGGGACTGGGGACTGGGGGCTGGGGACTGGGGACTGGGG
>JABMRB010000242.1 GCA_013202865.1 Candidatus Nealsoniibacteriota bacterium
CCGAAGAAGACCATCTGGCCGGTGCCGTCCGGGTTGGTCGTCCAGAGATGGTGATAATGGACCTGCGAACGATCGACGTACTCCCATCGCTGATAGAGGATTCGTCCGTCGGGCAGCACCCAGGGCGTGTTGTCGTGCTCCACGTTGGCGGAGATCGCGTGCATGTTCTTTCCGTCCGGACCGCAACGATACAGTACGGCCACTTTCGTCAGCCAGCACTGCACGTAACGTTTGCAACGGCTGGAGACGAAGACGATATCGCCGTCGGGCAGGTAGCAGGGCTCGATGTCGTCGAACGGTCCGTCGGTCAACTGCCGCAGGTTCGTGCCGTCGAGATCGATCTCGTAGAGGTGGTAGTGCTCCGTGCCGCCTTTGCGATAGGAGAAGAGGATTTTCTCGGCGTCGTAATGGACGACCGGATCGCGGACGGCGCCCTGCGGGTCGTCGATCAGCGTGGTCAGCTTGGCGGTCCTGAGGTTCTTACGGCAGAGCTTTCCCCCGTGGCCGTAGAGCATCTTCTTGTCGTCGTAAGAGTAGTAGCTGAAGTTGGCGTACCAGTGGCCGTCCTTGCCGCGTTGCCGCAAGGCGAAGACGATCTCCTCGACGCCGTATTTACCCAAGGTGCCGGCCAGTTCCCGCAGTGCCTCGGCTTGGGCCTTCTGCTGCGCCTCGGCCGCTTTGCGTCGGGCGTCGGCTAGGGCCCGGGCCGTGTCGCCGTCGGGGAATTCGATTTCCCAGATCGACGACAGGCCGTACGAATTGGGCTTGAGACACATCACGCGGAGATACCGCCCCTTGCCATCAAGGCCGGCGATCAACTCTTTGCCGCCTTTACCCTGTTTCTGTTCGTGCAGGGTTTGCCAAGTCTTGCCGTCGTCGGAGACCTGGATTTGATAGACGGCGGCATGTGCCGTTTCCCAGTGGATGATCAGATTGTCGACGGCAGTCGGCTTGCCTAAGTCGATTTGCAGCCACTCGGCCCGGCCCCCGGCGGCTTCGCTGGCCCAGCGGGTCTTAGGATCGCCGTCGATGGCAAATTGCGGCTGATGAGGAGGCGAATGGACCGACGAGGCGGTCACGGCGGCCCGTGATTCAGTGACCGGTGCGTCGGCGGCCCGGGCCGTGTCGACGGTGGCGATTATGGTGGCGGAAGCCATCAGCCAGACGGACAGCAACGGAAAGTTCAGTACGCGTCTAACGAACATCGTCCGGGTCTCCTTGATCGAGTCGTGCGCAGCGGTCGTGAGCGTTTTGCCGACGTGTTCAGTTTACCACATCGGCCCGGTCGAGGCAAAGTCGAGAATCACGGGCGCGGGAGTAAACCCCGCGGCTCGCTGCGGTGACCGGAAAAACTGTAAGCCAGACTGTAGCAAACCGGGATCATCACCAGCGTCAGCACGGTGGCGAAAGCCAGGCCGAAGATCACGGCCCCGGTTAGCGGCTGCCAGAACTCGGCGCCGCCGGAGAAATTCATGAACAGCGGGAAGAGCCCGCCGATCGTCGTTACCGTGGTCAGCAGCACGGGGCGCAGGCGGTTGACGCCCGCTTCCATCAGCGCCTCCTTGACGCCCATCCCCCGACGCCGGGCCTGATTGGTGAAGTCGACCAGCACGATCGCGTCGTTGACCACGATGCCGACCAGGCAGATCAGCCCGATGAACGACGCCAGACTGAACGCGTGGCCGCAGACCCACATCCCGAAGATCACGCCGACGAAACTCAGCGGTACCGTGGCCAGCACGACCAACGTCTGCCGGAAGCTGTTGAACTGGATCACGAGGATCGCAAAGATCAGGAGCACGCCGATCACCATCGAGTTGAGCATGTAGGCGAAATTCTTCTGCATCTCTTCATTCTCGCCGGTGAACTGGGCGGCGACGCCCTCGGACGCTGCGGACGCGCGACCGTGAAACGCCATGGTGTCGTCCTCAATCGGGTCGAATCCGAATTTGGGCATGACATTCTTGCGGAGCTTCTTGAAGACACCGTCGGCGGCGGTCATCGGGTCGAATCCGACCTCGGGCATGATCGTCTTGCGGAGTTTCTTGAAGACGTCTTCGGGCGCGTACTTGTTGCCCGTCTCGGGATTGATTTGGTCCTTGAGCACGTCGCAGCGAACGGTCACGGCGCGGCTCCGTTCGTATCGGTTGATGGCATAGAGACCGACGTCGCGTCGCACGTCGGCCAACTGGCCCACCGTTGCCCGACGCCCGGTCACACTGGTGAGCATCAGCCGTTCTACGCTACGCTTGCTTTTCTGGAACTCGGGGGCGGCCTGCAGACGTAGCGTGACGTCCTCGTCGTCCAGCACGATCTGGATCGAGCTGTCGCCGAGCATGGCCGTCTGCACCGCCATGGCCACTTCCGCGTCGTTCATCTCCGTCAGCCCGGCCAAACCCGGATGCGGCTCGACGACCAGCTCGGGGCTGTGCGGGCGGTAGTCGGTGCTCACCTCCACGGTGCCGGGGACGGTCTCCAGACGCCGGGCAATCTGGTCGGCAAGCTCGCCCAGTTGTGCGAGGTCCTTGCCGGTCAACCGCACAGCCACGGGCGAACCGCCCGGTGGCCCCTCCTTGACCTCCTCGATGTTGTATTTCATCCCGGGCCATGGGTTGGCGTCGATCCACTGGCGCAAATCCGCCAAGATTAGACTCTGGTGGCGTTTGCGGTCCAAGGGCGATTGGAGTTGGACCATGATCTTGCCGAATTCGGGACCGGCTACCGGATCGGTCTCCAGCCGGGTCACCAGCCCTTCGGACGACCCGACCGCCGTGACAAAGTGGATCAATTCACCCGACTCCTGCAACTTCAGCAGCGGCTCGGCGAGCATGTCGGCCACCCGCGTCGACTCCTCCACGCTATAGCCCAGGGGCAACTCGTAGTTGATCGAGAACTGTCCCCGGTCGCTTGCCGGAAAGAAGATGAATCCGATCCGTTTGTAGGTGAACCCGGCCCAGACGATCACACAGATCGCGCAACTGATCGCGACCCAGCGGTGGTTGAGCGAGTAGCGCAATGCGCCGGCGTAGGCCCTGGTCAGCGGCCCGTGGTTGGGGCGGATGCGGCTTTCGGGATGATCGACGTGCGCGTTGTTGCCGGCGACGGGCGTCGTTTCTTGCCCGGCCGTTTTTGGTTCGTGCCGCCGATACCAGTAGGCGGCCAGTACGGGGATCAGGAAGTGGTCGACCACGATCGAACCGACCAACGCCACGCTGACGACCTTGGGCATCACGCTCATGAAGTCACCCATGACACCCGGCACCAGCAGCATCGGCAGGAAGGCAGCCACGGTGGTCAGGTCGGCGGCGATCACCGGGACACCCACCTCGTCGATGCCGGTCTTGGCGGCCTCGATCGGTGACTCACCCCGTTCGATGTGCCGATGGATGTTCTCGGCCACGATGATTGCCCCGTCGACCACCATCCCCAACACCAGAATGAAACTGAAGATCACCATGTTCGAGATGGAGATTCCCGCCGCGTACAGGAAGATCAGCCCGATCGCCGTGCTGAACGGAATCGCCATCAACACCAGCATCGAAATCCGAAACCCCATCGACCACATCAGGATCACCAGCACCAGCATGGCCCCGGAGACGGCGCTGGAACCGAGCACCACGAACATGATGCTGATGTCTTCGGAGATGTCGCGGGTGGTGGAAAAGCGGATGTGCGGATACTCTGCTTGCAGCTCGGCCACGCGTTGCTTGATCGCCCGGGCGGTGCCCAGCGTGTTGATGTCGGCTTCCTTGTTGACAACGATCGTGGCCGCGTCGTCGCCGTCAAGTTTGGCGACGCTCTTGACGCGGCGGTAGGTGTCGCGGACCTCGGCGATATCCTTGATGCGGATCAGCCGCCCGTCGTGCTCGGCCACGATTGCCTGGCGGACGTCGTCGATATTGCGGAGCTTGGTCTCGTTGCGGATCTGGAAGTCGAACTTCGAGGTATTCAGCGACCCGCCGGGCCTTTCGCTGTGAAAATTAGCCAGCGCCATGCGGATCTGCCCGACCGACAGCCCGTGCTCGACGTACAGGTCGGGGTTGACGTTGACGTGGATTTCGCGTTCCCGGCCGCCGAACTGCTGCGTATTGGAAACGCCCGAGACGCCCTCCAACTCCTTCTTCACATTGTCGGCGATCTGCTTGAGCGTCCGCGGGTCGAACCCGGCCGGACCGCGGAGATTCACCAGCATGATCGGCGCGCTCTCGAAATCGATCTCGACGATCCGCGGTTGGATCTCACGACCCGGCGGCAACAGTGCCCGGACCTCGTTGACCAGATGCTCGACGTCGGCACGCGCCTGTTCGCCCTGCACACCGTCGAGGAAGATTACCTGGGTGACGCTGGAGCCCCGCATGCTTGTCGACGCGATGAAATCGACGTTCTTGAGCCCCTCCAGCGCGTCCTCGATCTTCCGCGTGATCTTGTCTTCCACGTCGATCGGCTGGGCGCCCGGATAGGGAACGGCCACCAGGATCACCGCCTTGTCGATAGCGGGCGTCCGCTGCACGGGGATATGGAGCGCCGCCATGACCGCCAGCACAATCACCATCAATACGCCCACGATCACTACGCGGGGATGGTCGATCGCTGTGTGGCTGATTCGCATCGGTACAATACTCGTAAGTTACGATTCGTTTTGTCTGAGGGGCTTTATTCTCCATACAAGCTCGAAGCGCAAGCGAGTGGA
>JABMRB010000243.1 GCA_013202865.1 Candidatus Nealsoniibacteriota bacterium
GAGTAAGAGTGTGGAAGAAGGCGTACTTCGCACTTCGACATTCCTTGTTCGATATTCGATATTCCTTCCCAGTTCGGTATTCCCTCCCAGATAAAGGAAAGCACACCTAATGAAGGACCTCCCCCGAGGATTGCTCATCAAAGCACGCATCTGGCGGGCGTTGTTCCCGCTGCGATGGGTGCTTTCTGCGCAGCTTTGGGTGATCGGCCGGGTCGTGCAGGGGTGCTCGGTGGCGCTGTTCGGAATCCATGTGGCGATCGACTTTGTGCGGCTGATGTGTCTCGACTACACGGCCCGGCCGGACGACGTGTTTCTCGTTACGTATCCCCGCTCGGGCACGACGTGGCTGCAAATGATTATGTACCAGCTTACGACCGACGGCAGCATGGACTTCCAGCACATCGCGGAGGTCTGTCCGTGGTTCGAGCGGGTGGCGATGAACCGGCGGAACCTCGACGCGATGCCTTCGCCGCGGATATTCAAGAGCCACCTGCCCCATATCTGGATCCCCAAGCGACGGTGCCGCTACATCTACGTCGCCCGCAACGGTATGGACGTGGCCGTTTCGTTCTATGGCTTCCACAAGTCGCACCTTCGCTACCGGGGAACGTTCGAGCAGTTCTTCAATCGTTTCATGCGGGGCTGGGTCGTTTGGGGGTCGTGGTTCTATCACGTGTCGCGATGGTGGCGGTATCGCAACCAGCCAAACGTGCTGTTCCTGAAGTACGAGGACATGATCGCCGACCTGGAGGGCTGCGTACGCCGAATCATCGCGCTGTGCGAACTGGACGTTGCCGAAGAGCGGATGCCCGAGATCTTGCGCCGGTGTAGTTTCGAGTTCATGAAGGAACACGAGGAGAAGTTCGATTTCGCCACCGAGGTCATGCTGGAGAAAGGCTTCACGCCGGACACGTTCATCCGCGGCGGACGCGTCGGCGACGGCGCCGACCGGCTCGACGACGAGCAGACGGCCCGGTTCCAAAGCAAGTACAAGCGCTGCGTGGCTGGGATCGGGTTGACGTTCGAAGATGCGGCCGACGCGTCGACGGGAGATGCCCATGGCAAGTAATCAGAACGGTGCGCGACGAGTGGAGAATGGGAACCAGGCATGGGTGGCGCAGCCACAAGAGGAGTTGCAGCGATTCACGGACCTCTTGTTGCTGCGCAACCCCGACACATTTTCCGAACAAACGAGAGAAGTGGCAACGCCTCTTGCGGAAAAGTGTCGGGGCTACCCTGTTATCCGGTTCGCGGGTTTGTAAGGAACTAACCTCGCCATGCACTTCACCACACTAGTCATGCGAAACATCCTGCGACGGCCTACCCGGTCTGCGCTGACGGTCACCGGTGTGGCCGTGGCGGTCGCTGCGGTCGTGGCCCTGGTGGGGATCGCCCAGACGTTCCAGACGTCGCTGCTGGGGATGTATCAATCGCGTGGCGTCGACCTGATCGTCGTCCGCTCCGGCGGCGTGCAGCGGATGAGCAGTTCGCTTCGCGAGAGCCTGCTGCCGGATATGCAAGCCTTGCCCGGCGTGGAGAAGGCGTCGCCCGGGCTAGCCGAGGCCGTTTCGTTCGAGAACGCGGGCCCGATGGGCGTTTTGATCCGCGGAATGCCCCACGACAGCCTGATGCTGCGAGACATCGAACTGGTCGGGAAAGAAGGACGCCTGTTGCGACCGGACGATGAGCGGGTGGTCCTGTTGGGAAAGCGGCTGGCCGAGGATCTCGGCAAGAAGGTCGGCGACCGGATGGAGGTCGTCGAGGACGAAGACTTCGAGGTGATCGGCATCTACCAGACGTACAGCCCGCTGGAAAACGGCTCGATCATCATGCCGCTGGCGCAGTTGCAGTGGATGATGGACCGCGAGGGCGAGGTCACCGCGTTCCTCGTCAAGGCAGAACACAGCGACAAGAAGGCGGTAATGCAGCTCGCCCGCGACATCGAGGCGTTGGCACCGCACATCGATGCGATCCCCGCCCGCGAGTTCGTCGACACGGCCACCGA
>JABMRB010000244.1 GCA_013202865.1 Candidatus Nealsoniibacteriota bacterium
CACCCAAACTAATGTGGTGTATGGCGCGAATTTGGGTGGTGTATGGCGCGAGACGGCAGTAACTGAAACACAACCCTACGCCTGCACCGAGTTTTACACCGCTTTCTATTTGAAGAGCAGCCTCGCCGGGCGGCCGAGGCGGCCAATAAGTCGTTTTGAAATAAGGAGTTACGTCGATTGCGCCGCGTCGGTGGGGGCGACGGACGCATCGAATCGGGTTGTGCTAGCGCGCGTCGGTCGATTTCACCGACGCAGGGAACTGCATCTTGGCAAGTACGGTGGGTACGGCACCGAGTGCGAATGACACCCGTCAATCGGGGGGTGGTGGATTGGCTGGTCGTGTGGCATTCGCGCGCCATCTTCATGTGGAAGCTCCGTGAGTGGCGATGCCTTAACTGCTAAGTCGATGCGGCTTTCGAACCCCTTGACAGCAAAGGACCCGTCAGGCGAGAATCAGGGAATCAGGAGGCTTGGTTCAGATCGCGACTGAGCGGCGCAGGAGTCGCCCGCCGACTGCTTGGGAGCCGTACGAAGTGAAATCATGCCGTTCAGTGCCGGCGGCGTATCCGGCCATGGGGTGTCGTTGTGAATGCTGAGAATGCTATCGAGCGCACAATTCTTGTGTACGACTGCATCGCGCCCCAGTTCTCCGCCCGTTGGTTTCATGACAACAGTCTCGAAACGCGCCTCAGTTCTTTCCTCCAGCAATTGGACAGCAACCCCTGCGTCTTAGACGTCGGCTCAGGGTGCGGTAGAGATGTGTTGGCCATGCGTAGAGCGGGGGTCGAGGCTGTCGGCGTTGACCTGAGTTCGGAGATGGTCGCTGAAGCCAGGCGAAATGTACCCGAGGCCGTCTTTCGGCACATGGATGCCCGGCGGCTGCAGTATCCGCCAGCCTTGTTCTCAGGCATATGGATGTGTGCTGTCTTACTCCACATGCCCGACGACGACGCCCGACAGGTGCTTTGTGAGGCCTGGCGAGTGCTCAAACCAGGTGGCATCCTCGCACTGACCGTCCGGGAAGGCGAGGGTGAAACTGAAGACAGATTCTCTCGCTATAAGAGGCTGTTCTCGCGGGGCCAGTGCGATCGTCTCTTGAATGAGACCGGTTTCTCAGTTCTCTCCGAGCACAGGTCGGTGTGTCGTGTGAACACGGATGGAACTCAACGCGAGAAACGTTGGCTGGAACTCATTGCCCGAAAGGACACCCCCAGAGATCGAAACGCGGCTCACGACGATTATGACAGCTGCCTGCTTTGCCGTGGTGTCCGTTTCGATATCAATCGGCGTGAAGGGATCGCTGGAGCATCTTCAGTTCTCTGGGGCAACGATGAGCTGTTAGTATTCGTGGACATCGCCCCTGTGGTCGGCGGCCACATGCTCCTGAGCACGGACGCACACTATCGATGCTATGGGGCCACGCCACGCACCCTAGATCAGGCAATCCTCGACAACATGGACCTTATCGACAGGTTGTACCGGAAGGCATATGGACTGCCTGCTGTCTTCTGCGAGCATGGACCGGCCTTCCCGAGGAAGGCCGGTGCCTGCATTGCGCACGCTCACATGCACTGTTTCCCCGGCAGCATTAAGGTGGATGGCATGCTGGTCACGAAACTGGGCAAAGGACGCCCCGCAGACCTTTCCTTACTCAGAAAGATGCACAGTGACAAGGAGTCATACATCTATTTTGGAGATGCGACGGGCCATTGCCGTGCCTTTGCCGTGGACGTACTTCCTTCCCAGTATCTCCGCCAGGTTGTTGCCGCCACAGAAGGCGTAGCCGACTGGCAGTGGCAAGCGATGCGAGCTGAGCTCTCGACCCGCGCACGCCTGCATGAGACGCTGCAGTGCCTCTTGCCTATGGCGGACGAGATGCTTCTTCGTTCGCCACCCATTCTGCGAGGAGTCGAATGAGCGGTCTCCAATTCTGGCCCGATTTTGCCACGGAACTAGATCCGACAGCCATCGCCACACTGCACGTCCCGGTCAAAGGGGTGGAATACCACAACCCTGGCAGGTTTATCGAGGTCTACGACGGCACAGTCGCCCCTTCAGCACCGACTGTCAGCGCCGCGGCCCTCGCGACGCCGCCAACCGATGAAGAGACCCGTGCCTCGTACTTCGTTCTCGCGCCTGGGTCGACCTTGCGCATGGGACCGGACGTCCCACAGCCACCCTTCGCCTGGCGGCAGTGTTCGGGTCAGATGATGATTGCGAACTTCATCTACAACACAAACGCCATATATCGCATTCTCCACAACCTGGATTCCCAGGCTCGTTTGCCTGGCGCTCGTCTGGACGCCCTGCTTGACTCCGCGTGCCAACTACTATCTCACATCTACAAGAGCTACGACTACGGCGTTATCCGCTACATCAACAACAACGTGAACATGTGCTTGGTATCTCGCGTGATCGAACACATCGTTGGTCGTTCGGTCTACGATGCTTGTGCGCAGGAGCCCATTGTGACCCGAGGTGCACTCCGGGCTGGCCTTGGCATGGCTCGGGAGCATACGGAGCTGTCGACCACGCAACTCATGTCGCTGGCTCTCGGGAAAGGGGTGGCTTTTGTCGAGAGCAGCTTGGCCGGACAACCTGTTAATCGTTCGCTGAACAGGGCTCGCGACATAGCGCACAGTTTTGTCGACCGTCCGCTAGCAATCGACGACCGTCACCTGCTCATTGAGCGAATAGACTGTGCTGCTACCACAGGCAGTCAGATACGCATGTGTGCGGTGCTGGACGACACAGCGGAGAGCGTCGACGACTTGCTTTGGATACAAAGCCTTGTGAGGGAGTATCGCAATCTCACGGTCGACTTGCTTCTCAACAAGGCTCAGGTGAGTGTCAACTTCACGGCGTCAATGATGGATGCTGTCCTCCGTGCGCCGGAATTCTCCGTCCTCGCTTCGCTTCTCGGTGAGCAAGTCGTTGTTACAGAGACATTCTGTCCATTGATATCGTTCCAAAGCAACGCGCTCGATTCCCGTGCTCATGTATCCATTGAGAACAGCGATTTTCTTTTTGTGAAGGGCATGAATTTCTTTGAAACTCTTCAACTACCGCACAAGGATGTCTTCTACTCGTTTGTCGTGTGTGGGCCGATCGCCCGGATGCTTACAGGGCTAAGGGAGATGGATGGCGTCTTCTGTCTCGTCCCAAAGGGGCAAACCGGGTACAGGTTCGGCACGTCTGGCGTCTTGAAGACGCTCTCCGCTATCAGACACAGAGCTGAGGCTTAGTTCTGGAGGACGACGGGATGGGATCGATGCCAAAGCGAAGACGGAATCACCGAATCCTGATGGTGATAACGGCGGTGCTAGTCATCATTCTGTTTGTCCTCGGAGCGTTGGTGTTGAATAAAGCGACTAGTGAGTTCGGGGGAACACTAGCTGCAATCCTCTTCGGAGCGGCTGCTAGTCTTCTTGCGTGGCTGGTCATTGAAGTTGTGCAACAGCTCCTCCTCGGTAACTCTGAAATGGCACCAAAGATAGACGAGATGCTAGCCTTGCTTGAACAAATGTGTTGTCTGCAGCTGAAGAGCCGTGAGCAGATCAAGGAAGCTGACTACTACGAGTCAGCGTACAAGGATGCACGTCATATCAAGTGTTCGGGCAGGGCAATGACGGATGTCATAAGTGACGTTTTTGGGAACAAAAAAGGGAAAAATGCACTGCGGACGCGACTGCGAGAGGGGGATGTCACCCTCCAGATCCTCCTTCTCAGTCCGTGCGCGGACCTGACTCACACCGGCGCAGAAGATAGAGACCGTGAAGTGATAATGAAGAACCTAGGACAGATATGGGAGTTCTGTATTAAGTCCGAGGAGAAGCATAGCTCACCGAACAAGAAGGAGCAGGGAATGACGTGGTTAGGAAAGAACAGCAGCATTGAGGTGAGGGTCACAACTTGGCCGCTGAATTCGACGCTTTTCTGCTGTGCGAATAGAGGCAGCGATGCCGACATGCTGATCGGGAGGCTCTACAATGGCGTCGTTGGATCCGAGAGCGAAGCATATATGCTACGCGAAAGTGACTCGATTCCCAACTCGAAGTGGGTCTGGAGAAACAACTTAAAGAATTTCGACGCGACCTGGGAGGCTGCGACCGTGATCGTCAGGATCAGCCGCCTTGGCGAGACCGGCAAGATGCATCTCACGCCCCTGCCCGCAATGAAGACCGATCTCGATGTCTGCAAGGACCATAAACGGGGCGGAGAGATCGCTATCAGCTGGTAGCACGCGAAGCGGCAGTGCTTTAGACAGGGCGCGGGCAGCCGATGGAGTGGAGGTGCGGTCTGCACGCGGGTCCTTTTCTGCCCGTCCCGACAGAATTGTGGAGAAGGAAGGAGGGAGTTGTCCACGGACAAAGATCCCGACCTCACTGCGTGAAATCTCCGCCTGCCCTGAATGACGATTGACGGAAGGGAGAATCAGACCATGCAGCTAACGTCGCTATCGCGCCGCACCTGATGGTCCCCGTTAGCCAGGCTCGCTCGACCCCGCCGAACTCCGCCTGGGGGCCCGAACGTTGCCTGACGTCGCTCTCCGGTCGGCCATCCGCTCCATCGACGGGACTAGGCTGGACTCACCCCCCGCTCGGCCTTGTCGTAGGGCTTGTCCTGCCGCGCCTGAAAGCGCGTCGCCCCCGCCACTGCCTGCAAGGGAAGGTTGCTGGCGCACGGCCATGGTCACGACCGACGCAAGAAACGGCAAGATGGGATACGGATACGGGGACAACTCTTGACAGATTGGATACGGGGTCGTGCCCGTTCGACGACGGTAATCTGGCCTTTGCTGTTGATCTCTTGTAGACTGACTTTGCTGAACTTCCGGTGAATGACCAATCCCATTACGGATCATTGGCAAAGCGACTTGCCCATGGTTCCATGCAGGCGAGACGCCTGCACCACTACGACACCACAGGCGGGACGCCTGTGCCACTACACGCCCTACCAAGCCACCATCGATTCTTCAAACAGCCGGGTCAGTTCCTCTTCTCCGGCCGGGCGTGGCGAGAGCTTGGTCACGCGGTGTTGCGGCAGCGTGCCTTGTAC
>JABMRB010000245.1 GCA_013202865.1 Candidatus Nealsoniibacteriota bacterium
ATCCCCAATCCCCAATCCCCAATCCCAAATCCCAAATCCCCGCACTTGCCATGCCTTCGCCTCCACCATCATCCGGCTCGCTGCCCCAATTGGCCGACGGATATTGGGTCGAGTCGCGGCGTCCGCTGGCCAGTCTGGTGTTCATTGTGCCGTTTCTGATCGTTTACGAGGTCGGTGTGCTGGTGTTCGATCCGGGTGAGGTCCGCAACGGGGCGGACGCCTGGTTGCGACAGTTGCTCGGGTTCATCGGATTCGGCCAGTACTTCCTGCTGCCGATCCTGACGGTGTGCGTTCTGCTGGCATGGCACTACACGACGCGGCAGTCGTGGCGGCTTTCCCGAGGGTTGGTCTGGGGGATGGCCGGCGAGTGTGCGTCGCTGGCCATCTGCTTGTGGATCGTGCTGCAATTACTGCGTGTGCTTTGGCCCTTCGACGAAGCGACCCAGATGAGTTTGACGGGCAAGGTTGCCACCGGCATCAGCTATCTGGGGGCGGGAATCTACGAGGAATTGCTGTTCCGGCTGATCTTGATGTCGTCGGTGGCATGGGGGCTGAAGCGTGCGGGGGTCAAGCCGCAGGCGAGTGTGGTCACGGCCGTGGTGTGTGTCAGTCTGCTGTTTGCCGCTGCCCATCACATCCCACCGCACGGCTATCCGTTCAACAACGGTTTCAACTTCGTGTTTCGTACGGTCGCGGGCGTATTTTTCTCTATCTTGTTTATTTATCGCGGATACGGGATCGCGGCTGGTACGCACGCCGGCTACAACCTGCTGATCGGGTTGTCTCGGGGCTGAGCGGCAATCGGCGAGCGATAGGCACACCGTTTGCTGCGGGGGGGCTGTGGGCGCTGTGGGCTCGGCTCTGGGGGGCCCTGCGTGGGTTCTGTGCGTCTGTTGTGCGCAGGCGAGCCGTATGCATGCGCGGAATTCACCTGGTGCTTGCCGGCAATCTACTGTGCGGAGCAAACTCTGCACCGCTTGTCAAGCCCGGTGTTGTGGCGAAAACTTTTTCGTCGAAAACACCCTTTGTGAAATCGGACCGGAACGTCTATAATGGATGGTGTTGTTTGGAAATCATTGCCCCGTTCGGGGTTTATCCGATATATTGAAGGGAAGCGTCGACGTGATCACCGCTCGCCCGAGAGTCACCGAGTTGGCCTTTCAGCTCTACGGCCGACCGCTCCATCCGGAATTGTTTGAAGTCCACCGTTCGAGTTCGGTTCGACGGGGCAACTACGAGGCAAAGATCGACGTAACCAGCGCAGGCCACGTCATCACGTGGCGATACGGTGGGATAACGTTGACCGAAGTAGCCGCCTCGGCTCAGCATCCCTTGCCCGAGCGACGCCGCTTGTTCTGCTATCGCCTGAAGGGACAGCGCCACGACAGCGTCCAGTGCCGGGGCGGAATCTGCTACCAGTTCGAGTTCCAGCTCGA
Organism: Candidatus Nealsoniibacteriota bacterium; assembly: GCA_013202865.1. Classification (GTDB taxonomy): domain Bacteria; phylum Planctomycetota; class Planctomycetia; order Pirellulales; family Thermoguttaceae; genus JABMRB01. The sequence continues at coordinate 1,437 of JABMRB010000245.1, forward strand.
GGCGGTCGATCCCGAGGTCTTTTGGACGTTCCAGGAAGAACTTGCCGCGGACGGGCAACGTCAAGGCATTTTGCACAAGTTCGATTCCAGCGGCCGGATGACGCTCGGTGCGTTGAGCTACATTAACGTGGAAACCCGCGACCGCCGCTTGCTGGTCCAGGCTTTCCATACGTTTCCCGACGACTACGCGATTGTCAAGAGCCAGTCGATCTTCCAGCTTCCGTAGGGGCGGCCGCAGCCCGGGTGCCGAACTTCCGCCGTGAGATCGTCTGCTCTGGGCATGTTTCGCCACCCAGCAGAGAGGCCGATACGACCCGGCGTCGATGGAAGACATGGGGAAAAAGTATCCGCACGCCGCTTGTTCGGATTGCAGGGGCCCCTTATAATTGCCCAGAGGAGCATGCAGTTCGGACACGGTTCCTGGTGCAGCGGAGGACGGATTTGTCGGCGAAGCCTAAGATCTTGCTGATTTGCGACTCTCAAGAGGACGCCGAGCAAACACTGGCCCAGGCGGCCGGTTCTCACGAGGTGTCGGTCGTCAACGACCCGATGCGGGCAGTGGCGATGCTCGGACGCAAGAAATATGACGGCGTCTACGTCACCTCGCGCTACCTGCAAGAGGCCTTTGAACTGGGCCGCCTGCTGCGCAACGAGCAGATCCTCGAAGGCATGCCCGACGGGGCCGTGCTGCTGGATAGCGATAACACGATACTCTGGAGTAACGGCCGGCTTTGCGAATGGACCGGCCGGGAAACCATCGTCGGTGACAATTTCTACGCCGTGCTGGGGAGCCCCGAGATCCTCGGGCCCGACTTTTGCCCTTTCCACACCTGTCTGGCCACCGGGCAAAGCACCAGTTCCACGCTCCGCGGGAACGATAACCGCTATTTCCACGTCCACGCAGCCCCGGTCCACCAACCGGGCAGCGCCCCGCGACACCTGATCGTCACGGTACGCGACGTCACCCACGAGATGCATCAGCAGCAGAAACTGGCCGCCATCCATCAAGCCGGGCAGGAACTGGCCGATCTGACGCCCGAGGAACTGTCCGAGATGTCGGTTCCCGACCGGATCGAACTGCTGAAAGCCAATATCCTCCACTATACCAACGACCTGCTGCACTTCGACGTCGTGGAGATCCGCCTGCTGGACCAGAAGACGGGCAAGCTGGAGCCGCTGCTGGCCTCCGGCATGGAAGAGCAATCGGCGACCCGCGTGCTCTACGCCCAGCCGCAAAACAACGGCGTGACCGGCTTTGTCGCGGCCACCGGCAAGAGCTACCTCTGCGAGGACACCACCGAAG
>JABMRB010000246.1 GCA_013202865.1 Candidatus Nealsoniibacteriota bacterium
CAAGGCGTTTTCCGCCTGAAGGCGGTACTACAAACGGAACCCAAACAGTCGAACTAAGAGTACCGCCGTTCTTGCCACAAGAAACACAAAGGGGCACGAAGCGGCGGTAGGACAGCCGCATTGGGCCGGTAGCTACGGTCGCCAGACCGTGGTTTGAGCGGCGCATCCACGGTCTGGCGACCGCAGCTACTCTCAGGGACACTACCCAACCGTTCGCGCCACCCTACCGCATTCCCATATCGCAACTCGTTCCCCCCGCGGCCGGCAAATAGGCCTGATGGACGTAGTCGGCGACCATGCGGTGGGCGCTGAATCGCCAGGCTAGCGAACTGATCGAGTTCATCATCCGCTGGATCCATGCCCGCGGCAGACCGTCGACGTCGCGGTCGTAGTAGAGCGGGATGACTTCGTCGGCCAGGACGCGGAAGAGGTGCTCCGCGTCGCGGTCGTCGGCGATCGCGTCGTCGACGTGACGCGTGCCCTTGCCGATGCCGAAACCGTTGACGCCGTCGTAGGCCTCGGCCCACCACCCGTCGAGCACCGAAAGGTTCAACGCACCGTTGAGCACCGCCTTCTGGCCGCTGGTGCCGGATGCCTCCAACGGGCGACGGGGGTTGTTCAGCCAGACGTCGACGCCCTGGATCAGGTGCCGGGCGACGTTGATGTCGTAGTCCTCGACAAACACGACCCGGTTGGCAAACCGCGGATCGTGCCGCAGGTTGGCGACCGTCCGGATCAACTGCTTACCCGGCTCGTCGGCCGGGTGGGCCTTGCCGGAGAAGATGATCTGCACCGGTCGATCCGGATCGTTCAGCAACGGGGCGATTCGATCCAGGTCCCGCAGGATCAGGTCGGCACGCTTGTACGTGGCAAACCGTCGGCCGAACCCGATCGTCAGCGCGTCGGGATGGAGCAGGTTCTGTGCGGCGAGAATGGCATCGTCGCTCTCTTGGCGGCGTCGGCACTGCCGGGAAACTCGCCGGCGAACGAACGCCAGCAGCAGGTTCTTCAGTGCGTGGTGCGTTTCCCAGAGTTCACCCGGGTCGATGTTGTGGATATTCTGCCAGACTTCGGCCTCACCCATGCGTCCGATCCAGTGGGGCTCGAAGTGCCGGTCGTAGAGTTGGTGCATCTGCCAGGCGAGCCAACTCGGGATATGGACGCCGTTGGTGATGTGGCCGATGGGGATCTGTTCTTCGGTCCGTCCGGGCCAGAGGTTGGCCCACATCCGCCGGGAGACGTAGCCGTGCAGCGAGCTGACGGCGTTGGCCCGCCGCGACATCTTCAACCCCAGCACGGTCATGCAGAACGACTCGTTCTGATCGTTCACCTCGACGCGTCCCAGCGCCATCAATTCGTTGTAGGAGATCCCCAATTCGTCCCGCAGCGGTCCGAGGTGTTCCTCGACGAGCGTGCCGTTGAAGCGGTCGTGTCCGGCGGGTACGGGCGTGTGGGTGGTGAAGGCCGTGTGCTGGGCCACTTTACGCCGCGCCTCGTCGTAGCTCAACCCGTCTTCGTGCATGCACTCGCGAACGACCTCCAGCGTGGCGAACGCCAAATGGCCTTCGTTGAGGTGATATGCCCCGGGCGTAATTCCCAAGGCCTTCAATGCCCGCACGCCGCCGACCCCGGCGAGCAGTTCCTGCCGAATGCGGATGCGGTTGTCGCCGCCATAGAGCCGCGAGGTCAACTCGCGATCCTCGGCGCTGTTGCCGTCGACGTCGCTATCGAGCAGGTAGAGCGGGACGCGGCCGACGCGGATCAGCCAGACCTTCGCTCGTATCGGCCCGGTGCGGGTTTGGATCTCGATGGCCACCGGTTCGCCGTCCGGTCCCAGGGCGGGTTCCATGGGGAGGTTCTCGACCTTGGTATCGATGTATTCCTCTTGCTGGAACCCGTCGGCGTCGAGGTGCTGTTTGAAGTATCCCTGGTCGTAGAAGAGCCCGACGGCCACCATCGGCACACCCAGTCCGCTGGCGCTCTTGACGTGGTCGCCCGACAGCACCCCCAAGCCACCCGAGTAGATGGGTACCGACTCGTGGATGCCAAACTCCAGCGAGAAGTAGGCGACCGGTTTGGATCCCAGCACGCCGGTGTTCGTACAAGCCCAGGTCGGCCGTTCGGACATGTACTCCTTCAACCGGCGATAGGCCTGGTTGATGCGGCTTTGCAGGACGAGTTCCAAGGCGCGAGTTTCCAACTCGTCGGGCGTGAAGGTGGACAACAGGGCGATCGGGCTGTGGTCGAGCTGTCGCCAGCGGATCGGATCGATGTCGCTGAACAGTTTGATCACCTCGGGATGCCAGGACCACCAGAGGTTCCTGGCCAGTGCCATGCACTTGTCGTAGAGCGTTTCCGCGGTGAGGCCCGCGGCGGCGGGCGGTTGGCCGACAGCGACGGGGAAACCGGTCGTCAATGTGGGAAACGTGCCGACGGAATTGGCAGATGCCATGCCCTTCTCCTTTGGTATTCAACAGGCGTGTACGGGTTGCGGTGTGGGCGGACGGTAGCAAAAGAGGCCTGCCCTCGTAATAGCGTACGTTATCTTCGCAGCGCTTGCCGAAAAACGTCACCCCGGACAACCGGCCCTACCGCTGTGCGGGGTACAACCGGACCGGCCACTGCAATCGCCCTGTTCCAGCGTCTCGCAGGATTGCCGCCTCTATGCGTGCGTTCGGTAACCTATATACTTGCATAGTCGGAAGACTTCTGCTGCTTTGATGCGGCATGTTCTTGTCCGAAACGATCCACTTACGAGCGGCGGCCGAAAAATGACCATTCAGAACCTCGACAAAATTTTCAATCCTCAACGGGTCGCCGTGATCGGCGCCAGTGACACGCCCGGCAGCGTGGGATACACGGTCCTGCAAAACCTGGTTGGCTCCGGTTTTCGTGGGGTTGTCTATCCGGTCAACCCGAAACGGGAATCGATCCAGGGGATCCAGGCCTATCCCGACGTAGCCAGTTTGCCGCACGCACCCGATCTGGCCGTGATCTGCACGCGGGCACAGACCGTGCCCGGACTCGTGCGAACGCTCGGTGAGGCCGGTACCCGGGGAGTGGTGATTATCTCGGCCGGTTTCCGCGAGATCGGCCCGGAAGGCCGGCAACTGGAAGACCTCGTGGCGGCCGAGCAGCGGAAGTTCGACGGCATGCGGATCGTCGGGCCGAACTGCCTGGGCATCATCGTCCCGCGGCTCAGCCTCAACGCCAGTTTCGCGGCCGCAACGCCCGAGCCGGGGCATATCGGGTTCATTTCCCAGTCCGGCGCGCTGTGTACTTCCGTGTTAGACTGGGCCATCGAAGGCGGGATCGGATTCTCGTATTTCATTTCCGTCGGCAACATGCTCGACGTGAGCATGGGCGACCTGATCGACTACCTCGGCTCGGACAGCAACACGAAATCGATGATCGTCTACATCGAGTCGATCAGCGAATCCCGCGAGTTCATGTCGGCCGCGCGTGCTTTTGCGCGGACCAAACCGATCGTGGCGTACAAGGCGGGCCGGTTCGAGGCCTCGGCCCAGGCCGCCGCTTCGCACACCGGCGCCATGGCCGGCGTGGACGCCGTCTACGAGGCCGCCTTCCAACGCGCCGGCATCGTGCGGATCACCGAAATCGACGATATGTTCGACTGCGCCGAACTGCTCGCCCGCCAGGGACTGCCCGAGGGCGACCGGCTGGCAATCGTCACCAACGCCGGCGGGCCCGGTGTGATGACCACCGACGCCCTGTTGACCTGCAACGGCCATCTGGCGGCGTTGAGTGAGAAGACGATCGCGAAACTCAATGAAGTGCTCCCGCCCTTCTGGTCGCACGGCAACCCGGTCGACGTGCTCGGCGACGCCCCGCCCGAACGATACGCCGGCGCCATGGACGTCGTGCTCGACGACCCGGAAGTCGACGCCGTGCTCGTGATCCTCACGCCACAGGCGATGACCGATCCGACCGCCACCGCCCATGCCGTCGCCAAAGCGGCCGCCAAAACCGACAAACCCGTACTCGCAGCCTGGATGGGCGGCAGAATGGTCAGGGAAGGGACACAGGTGTTGAACGTCGCGGGCGTTCCCACCTACTCGGCCCCGGAGAAGGCCGTCCGCGCGTTTATGCATCTGGTCTCGCACGCCCGCAACCTGGAAGTGCTGCACGAAACGCCGCGGGATATTCCGCTGGAGTTCGGGTTGGATCGCACCCGGCTGCGAGGCGTGTTCGATACGATCCTCAGCGAAGGTAACGAAACGCTTTCAGAAAACGTCTCCAAGGCGTTTCTCGAAGCCTATGAGATCCCCGTGGCCAGGCCGCTGCTGGCGCGCTCGGCCGACGAGGCTGTGCGGCTGGCACGACGAAGCGGCTATCCGGTCGTGCTCAAGATCCACTCGCCGCAGATCAGCCACAAGACGGAAGTCGACGGCGTGACGTTGGACGTCAACACCGACGAGGACGTTCGCAAGATCTACACGCGGATGATCGAAACAGCCGCCGAGAAACGCCCCGACGCAGATCTCCTCGGCGTGACCGTACAGAAGATGGTAACCGACCCCAACGGATTCGAGTTGATCATCGGCTCGAAGAAAGACCCGGTCTTCGGCGCGGTGATCATGGTGGGTACCGGCGGAACGGCCGCCGAGGTCTTCCGCGACCGGGCCCTGGCCTTGCCGCCGCTGAACGAGTCGTTGGCGCGGCGAATGCTCACGTCGTTGAAGTCGTGGCCCCTCTTGCAGGGTTATCGCGGCAAGCCGGCTGCCAACATCGATCGGCTCATCGAAGTCCTCATCCGCTTCTCCTACCTCGTGGCCGACTATCCGGAAATCAAGGAACTCGACGTCAATCCGCTGCTCGTCACGCCCGAAGAGGTCATCGCGTTGGACGCCCGGGTAATTGTCGACCGGTCCATGGCGGTCGGTTCGGCGCGCCCGTTCTCGCATCTGGCCATCTGTCCGTATCCGGAGGAGTTCGTCACCGAGCGGCGAATGAAGGAGGGGACCAAGGTGATTTTGCGGCCGATCAAGCCGGAAGACGAGCCGATGTGGCACGAGTTGCTCGCCAACTGCTCGGACGAGACTTTGGCGGCACGCTCGAAACACCTCAGCCAACAGACCACCCACGAAATTGCCACCCGCTACTGTTTCATCGACTACGACCGCGAGATCGCCATCGTGGCCGAGATCGAAGAGGCCGGACAGCGGAAGCTCATCGGCGTCGGGCGGCTCGTGGCCGACATGAACCACACGGTGTCCGAATACACCGTGCTCGTCGTGGATAGTTGGCACAACCACGGCCTCGGCGGACTGTTGACCGACTACTGCCTCGAAGTGGCCACACGCTGGGGCGTGCAACGCGTGAAGGCTCAGATGGCCGAAGGCAACGAACACTTGCTCGCCACCTTGTGCCACCGAGGGTTTGAAGAAAAAGAACGCGAGGGCGAGATCATCCGGCTGGTCTGCACGTTACTCGATCGAGACGTGCCCGCCACGCCGAGTCCTTCCCCCGAACACAAGCCCAAACCTAAGTCCAAGTCCAAGTCCGAAACGCCCAAGCCCGAAGACCCGCAACCGACGGCCGAGCTAGTCGACAAATCCTAACCGAGCCTCTCGCTGCCCTCTCGTGCCCTCTCGCTCCCAGGCTCCGCCTGGGCAGCGCAATGTCTTCGAGGCTCCGCCTCCCAGACCCCACCGACCCCACCCCCACAGCAACTCCCCTCTCCCGCATGCGGGAGAGGGGCAGGGGGTGAGGGGTTTCTCCGCCTGCTGCCGCGGGCC
>JABMRB010000247.1 GCA_013202865.1 Candidatus Nealsoniibacteriota bacterium
ATGGTCTACGACCACCGCCACACGACCGCCTTCTTCGTCCGCGTGGAGAAGAGTCCCGAGACCCTCGTGCCGATCATCCGCAACAACCTATGCATCGGGAAAGTGCCGATGACGAACTGGGCCAAGGCCGATACGGCCGGCAACTTGTTGTTCAAGACCGTCGCCGAAGCGGGACTGGTCGACCCGGCCAACTACGATTACCGTCTCAAGGCCGGCTCGCCGAGCATCGGCAAGGGCGTGGCGGCCGGCAAGTTCGGCGACTTCGACCTGACGCCCACCGAGCAGTACGTCCACGCGTGCCAGAGCGAGCCCCGGGCGGCCGCCGGCCCGTTCGACGTCGGCGCCTATCAATTCGGCGCGGCCGGCAAGCCAACCGGCACGACCGGACGCGAGTACGGCAACGCCAAGAGGCCGTAGACCGATGGTGGTTGACGGATTCTCGACAAGACGGGCGTCTCGCGTCTATCGGCATCGACCGCCGACTATTGTGATTTCTCGATGGCCGTGCGGTAGTCGTCGTCGTTGTGCTTCTGCTTCCATCCGTCGGTCGATGCTTCAAGCGTCGGGCGGTGTTTGGCCCACATTTCGTTGACGAACGTGTCCCACGCCTGACCTTGTCGCGCCCAATCTTTGTCGTGGTCCTTGCCGGTCACTTCTTTGATGGTCTTGACGAAGGCGGCGTCGTTCTCGTGCATCCAGCGGTCGACGTAATCGAAGAAGGGGTCGTGGCCCCAGGCCTTCTCGGCGTGCATCAGCCGCAAGGCCAAGGCCTGGGCGACCCAGCCGACGCTCGTGCAGCAGCGGCGATACGCCTCGCTCGTGTTCTGGCCTTCCTTCCACTCGGAGGGTTGCAGGTGCTCGTAAGGCCCCCAGCCCGAGTTGCGACTGCGGCCGGCACCGCTGGCTGCGTCGATGCCCGAGTGCCCGGCAAAGACCACCTTCGCTCCCGTCCAGCATTCGCCGTAGGCGGTCTGCTCGTCCTCGCCGAAGCTCGCCTTGGGGAAGGAACGGTTGACGTTGGCCAGTTCTTCGTCGCCGAGCATCAGTCCGGCAAAGACGATCGGCAGCTTGCGTCCGCTGCCGTGTCCGCCCCAGCCGGTCCAGCCGGGATGGCCCGAGCGGACCATGCCGCCGATGTCGATGCCCACCTGCACGTAATTCACCAGCAGCGGTTCCTTCTGTTGTGGTGTTAGGTTGGTACACAACAGCAGTGCGGAAATGCCGACCACCCGGCCGTACTCCAGGCCGTACTGCGGCATGTTCTCCACCGGCTCCTCGAACCCGAAGAAGCAGGTTCCCACCCAGGGCCGCTCGGTGAATCGCACGTACCGCCGCACGTTCGGCATGCTCTTGGTCGCGGCGGCCGTCGGCAGCAGTTCACGTTTCAGATCCCGGGCAAGATAGATCCTCTGCCGCCGGTCGCAGAATGCGGGCCGAAAGGCGTCCGGTGGCTGCGGCCCGCCCACGCACGTCAGGACCGCGGCCGTGCGGATCGGGCTGCTGTCGTCGAAGCCCCGCTCGATCTTGTTCCGCAACTGGGCAGCCAGCACCAGGTTTTTCGGCATGCTGATCGTCGAGACGAGCGAATCGCCCGGCTTGATCGTCACAGGCGGCCTCTGGATCAGCGACGGATCGAACCAGTTCCGCACACCGCTGTCGTAGGCCACCTTCATTTCGGCCGGCGGATTGACCATCAGCCCGTTGCGGACGCGATGCTCCGGCCTCCGCTCCTTGTCCAGATGGTCCAGCTCGCGCCGCGGGATCTCGTCGCCGTAAAGCGGCTTCGGCTCGATCGCCGTGATCGTCACCGGCCCAACGACGTACCAGTCGCCATTGATGAATCGCCCTATCCGAGCCGGCTCCCGAAACGTCCAGGTAATGCCATGCTGCGATATACTCTGTTGCAGCGGCAACTCGTCGAGCTTGGGTGTCGCCGGGGCGTCTTTCTTGGTGTAGACAATGGCCGGGCGGCTCGTGGACGTCTCGGCTGCGATGGCCTTCTTGTCGTACGGATCGGCTTCAACCTCTGCGGGAACCATCACCGGGCCACCCAGCGTGATCGACAGGTCGTCCAGCCACACGGTCTGCTCCTTGCCCTTGCCGCTGTCACTACCAACGACACCGTCACCCCAAAAGGCAATCGCACTAAATCCCTTGAGGCCCGCCTTGCGGGAATCGACTGCTGTGACCTCTTTGTCGTTATGGAAGACCGCCAGCCCCGCCTCGGCGTCAAAATCAAAGGTCCACTTGTGCCAGCCGGCGGGCGTGCGACGCACACCGAGCCAGAACAACTGGTCGTGCCAACTCTTGCCGTCGCAGGCAGTGGCCGTATAACCCTCATTGCCGCCGAGATAGTTGGCGTAAAGCACGCCGACGGCCAGCACCTTCCCGTCATCCTGCACCAGTCCCCATCGCGGGCCCACACGATGGGCCTTGACGTCTTCCGGCGTAGTGCCGTCGTCGTACACCCAGACGTCGACCTTACCCGACTCGTCCCGCTCGCGGAGCCTCAAGAGGGCCTTGCCGCCCGGCCCGACCTTCAGCGCCCCGCCTTTGCCCTGGCGGCCTTTGGTCGCGTCGACGGCGACGTCGCCGGTGACCGTCCAGCCGGCCAAGGCATCGCTGCTGTCAAAGGCGAACTTCCTAGCTTGCTCGTCAGCAGCCTTCTCTTGGCTCCAGCTCGGGCCAGACGAACCCGCGACTGTTGCAACCCACAAACCGAGCACCGATATCTGCTTCCACATGAGCTTCTCCTTCCTCACAACCTTTCAAAGCCCAGTCAATGCCGGGCGAGTACAGGCGACAACCGGATGAAGTGGTGCCGCCGTTTACCAGCGGAAGAATCGATAGGGGTCGTCCCACTGTTCGGGTACGTCCAGGTAGAGTCCCTCGAGCCACCGGCCCTCCGTGGGGGCCGCGATGGGTACCATGCGCACGTCACGGAGCCACAGCTTTCCGGCGTCGCCATACCAGATCTGGAAACGAGTCTGTCGGTCGGCCGTGTCGTTAGATTGCACTTCGAAGCTGAATCGCTTCCACTGGGGCCCGGGCACAAAGCGTTGGTATTCGAAGAACGATCGCCACGTGGCCATGTTCGTGATGGTCATGGAAACGCTTTCGGCCACCAAGCGTTCGGCCCGAGCTTGGAAGGAGATGCGGTACCACTGGTCTTTCTTGACGGGAACGTCGTGCTGGGCCAGCATGACGGTCGGCCGCTTATCGCCTTCGACGGGCGGACACGTCAGCACCAGCGACCAGGCCTTGCTGTCCTCGGGGTTCCTCTCGCGTCTGCAAGTGGCTCCTTCTGAGGGCGTGAATATCCAATCATCGGGCATGCCGTCGTCGTCGGCGCTGAAGTCGCCGTTTTTCACCACGGTGGTTCCATCGCTGCCGCCAACGGGAGTCGAGAAGCGATCCAGCAACTCCGTTGAGCCGGCCACTCCCATGTTGGCCAGCAGGCGCGTCAGGAGGAAA
>JABMRB010000248.1 GCA_013202865.1 Candidatus Nealsoniibacteriota bacterium
CCCCAGTCCCCAGCCCCCAGTCCCCAGTCCCCTTGTTTCCTTGAGTACACAACGAATGGCCCATTTCCGTCCCTTGACGAACGATCACCTGCTGAGCTACAAGTGGGGGCATGAGCAGAATCGACATGGTGCGCCGGGAGGGGCGGCGTGTGAAGACACAGCCCAAGCGGCACGGCGTGGCATTGTGCCTCTCCGGCGGTGGGTTCCGGGCGGCACTATTTCATCTTGGGGCTCTGCGTCGAATGCACGAACTGGGCGTACTGGGGCAAGTTCGCTCGATCAGCAGTGTCTCCGGGGGGAGTATCCTGGCGGCCTTTCTGGCCGACGCCATGGTGGCTGCCGACAAGGCCGGCGGTGCAGACGATTTCGCCCGATGGCTGCAAACGCTCGATTGGCAACGCGACATCGAAACACCGTTCTGCCAGTTCGTTTCCCACGATCTGCGAACGGGCCTGATTCTGCGACATCTCGCCTGGAACTGGCTCCGACCCGAGTTTCGCGTCAGAGACCTCGAACGAACCTACCAGCGGCGGCTCACCAAATTGACCTTGGGCCAGTTGCCTAAGTACCCAAAGTTCATTCTGTGTGCCACCAATCTGACATTCGGCGTCAACTGGATCTTCACCCGAAAGTTGGCCGGCGACTATCGGGCCGGGTACCTGGCCTCGGCGAGTGAGTGGCCGCTGGCCCGGGCGGTGGCGGCGTCGTCGAGTTTTCCGCCCGTGTTCGGTCCGATGCCGATTCGGGCGCCGGCCGAGGATTACCAACGCGGCAGCTACCGGGAGCCCGGCTACGAGAAGTTGCTGGCGCGGACCGCATTGACCGACGGCGGTGTGTACGACAACGTGGGCCTGGAACCGGTTTGGAAGAGCCACGCCGACCTGCTCGTCTCCGACTGCGGGGCCCCGTTTGCATTCTCATTGCAGAACACACCCCTGCGACGGCTGCTGCGATATACGGCAGTGATTGCCCAGCAGGCGTTTTCGTTGCGGCTGCGACTGCTCTTCTCGGGTGATCGCGACGAGAAGTACCGCGCCGTCTACTGGAACATCAACACGGCCGCCGCTGACGATGCGCCGCCGACCCGTTTTGCAGGTTACTCGAGCGAGCTGGTCAAGGAGGTTGTTTCCGGTGTCCGTACCGACTTGGACGCGTTCACCAAGGCAGAAATGCGGGTGCTGATCAATCACGGCTACTACGCCGCCGACCGGAGAATCGGCAAATACGGCGACGGGCTGATCGCAACACCAGGCCCGACCCAAACGCCTTATCCACAGTGGGAAGACGCGGCGGAGGTCCGCCGGGCGCTGAGAACCAGCCACCGGCGAGTTTCGCTCGCTCGTTGCGTGACGGTCTTCATGGAACGTCGCGGGATCGCAACCGAGTAAGGATTCGGGGGTAAGGGTTCTTCCAGTCGACGTTCGCCAGCGATGCCAGCGCCAGGTGCAACGCGTCGGTGCCGTCGCGACCGTGGCCTTGGGCCTGGTTCTTGAACCCGTGTGGCATCGCCAAAGGAGGTCGCGGCGAGTCACTCTCCCCGTCGGCGATACGACGGCTCGTCGCCGATCGTACGAGCCAGTCCAGCTACGGGCCGCTACTCCGGCCCATACAACGCGGGATGCCGATAGTAGCTCTCCAAAATCAGCGTTGCCATGGCCGTGCAGAAGAGACGGCCGCCGTTGGTTATGCTCCAGCCTTTGCCGGCCACGTGCCAGCTTCCCGCCTCGTCGGCTGCCGTGCTCTGAATGCCGATCAGGTAGTCGCGTAACTGCGGGTTCCAGGTTTTCCAATGCTGGCCGCCGTAGTGGCGTAGCACTTGGGTGTTGTAATAGTTCGGATAGAATTCGCCGGCGGTGCCCGGGCCCGAGCCGGCCAACGAGGCCGCGTAGTCGGCCAGTTCCTGATCGTCGCGCGGTGCGCCCAGGTAGATCCGCGAGAGCAAGGCGACGGCAGTGGCTGTGGCGTCGGCCTTGTCGCTCTTAGGGTCGCGCCGGTAGCCGGAACCGTCGGCAACCTTCATGCTGGTGAGATACTTCTCCGCTCGCAGCAGGGTCTTGCGGCTGACTTGCAGACCGGCCCATTGGGCAGTGCGCAGGGCGGCCACGTTCCAGCCGGTGGAGTAGACGCCGCTAGGGCCGGCCTCGGGCTCGGGCGGCGAAGGCTTGATCCCCCAGCCGCCGTCGGCGTTCTGGGTGGCGACGATGAACTTGACGGCCGTCTGGGCAGCCCGCCGCGTGGACTGGTCCTGCGTAACCGAGCAGGCCTCGCACAGGGCGATCGTACCCAGGGCGTGTGACGGCATCTGGTCGGCGCTGATCTCGTAGAGCGTGCCGCGTCCCATCGCCAGCCGGTTGCGCAGGTACTTCAGCCCCTGGTCGACGTTGGTCTCGTACTCCCCCTGCCGCGGCCCGTGCCCGGCACCCAGCAGCGACATCAGAGCCAGCGCCGTGGCGGCGTTGGGGGCCGTGTCGAGCTTGCCCGGGTTGGCACCCTTGTGGTCGAACGTCCAACTGCCGTCGGCCGCCTGCTGCTTGCAGATCCACTGCAATGCCCGAGCGACGGCCTCCTCACTGGCGGCATTGCCGTCCAACGCCTTGAGCAGCCCGTCGCGATACTCTTGTTTCCGACATTCCAGGTTGGTGAACTTAGGCAACTCCGTTTGGTCGGTCGGGGCGTCTGCGTCGGCGGCCTCGGCCATGCGACGGCGGACCTGCGACTGGATCACACCGGAAAGCTCGTCGACGATCATTTTGTACCACCCGGCCGCACGCTGCTTCATAAACTGCTGCTCGTCGGCGTTGTACTTCTGCGACGCGGCCGCCTCCCACCAATCGTCGCCCAACGCCTGCAGCAGGGGCGTCGTTTCCGGATTGCCCTGATCCGCTTGGGCCAGCTTGCCGAGCGTTTCGTCGGCGGCCAGCGCGAGCATCGGCAGGCCCTTGTCCCAGTCGCCCTTGGTCAGGCAGTAATATCTGCCGGCCGTCTCGTTGGCCGTCGGGTCGTCGGCCTTCGTTTTCAGCACCTCCAGCGCGGCTTCGACGAGTTGATATTTGGCTTTCGACTCGGCAACCTGCTCGGCCCGTTTCTTGACTTGTTTGGTGAGCACGCCGTCCCGGGCTTTGGTTACGACCTTCTCGGCCAGCACGATCAAGCGATTGGCCGCGTCGAAGTCGTCGGCCGCTTCCGCTTCCGATACCACCGCCAGCGTGTCGCGGACCAGCGCCTGTCGGCGGGCTACCGGCGCGGAGGCCGGCAGCGTGGAGATCTTCTCGAGCGTCTCGACCTTTTCGTCGAGCACATCGAGCTCGAACCGCCGACCCAACTCGTCGGTTGCAGCCATCGCCTTGCCGGCCAGCCCCAGCTTGCCCGCCTCGAAGTGAGCCAGTCGCAATAGGGCAAAGACCATTACATCGTTCTCCTGTGGCTCGCCGCCCTCGGCCAGCAGCTTGTCGACCAGCTTCGCTCTCGACGCCGAGTCGGTAGCAGCGTAATCCTCCTTGAAAATCTCCTCGCGGATCGCCTTACCCGCCTTGACCAGCAAGGCCTTTTCCGGGACCGGTTTTCTGGCCGGCTCCGGCTCGACCGGGTCGACCGGCGGCGGAACGTCCTGGCCGGGTTCTGAAACCGCCAGCAGATCGAACTCGTTGGGCAGCCCCCACAGCCGCACGAAGCCGTCGTCGCCGCAGGAAACGGCCCGGGCACCGTCGGCCGAATACTCCACACTGCGAACCGCACCTTGATGCTGCTCGAATCGATGAACCTCCAGGGCGTCAGAGACCCGCCATATCCGAATCGAACGGTCGGCGTCGCCGGAGCCGGAGATCACAAAACGACCGTTGGGCGAGACGTCCAGACACGTCACCTCGTCGCCGTGGCCGGTGAAGTCTTTGTCCTGGAGCCCCAAGTCGAATTCCCAAACGCGGATCGTGGCGTCGGCTCCGCCGGAGACGGCCCGGGTTCCGCCCGGTAGGAAGGCGACGCAGTTGACCGGCCCCGTGTGCCCCGTCATGGCCTTGATTTCCTTGCGCGTCTCAACGTCCCAGAGCCGGACAACCCCGCTCTCGCTCCCGGAGAGGACCCGCTTGCCGTCGGCCGAGATCGCCACGCAACGGATCGGACCGTCTTGGCTTTGCAACAGGCCGACCTCCCCCTGCGAATCCGGGTCGACCAAGCGGATCGTCCCGTCGTCGCACGCCAGCAGGATCAGCTTGCCGTCGGGCGAAAAGATCGCACGGCGGGCGTTGCCCGACTTGGTCACGTTGATCTTCGAGGTGGCTGCCGAGGAGCCGGTCTCCCAGAGGTAGACGAAGCTTTCCGGTGGCGGGCCGGTCTGTCTGCGGCTGGCCATCACCGTCATGTCGTCGCGAGAGAAGTCCACCGCAAGGACCGACCCGGCCGGTTCTTCGCCTGCTTCGGCCGGGGCCTGGAAGCAGCGCAGCAACGAATTGTCCTTCACCTGCCATAGCCGGACCGAACCGTCCTCGCCGCCGGAGAGCAAGAACCGGCCATCGGATGAAATCGTCGCCTCGACCACCGGGCCCTTGTGACCGGCAAGACGGGCGATCTGCCCGACCGGATCTTGCTGGGGAAACTGCCTCGGCGGCCGATCGGCGGGGCGTCTGACCTGGCGGCGTGGCTTGCCAGTGCCGTTGTTTGCCTGAGAGGACCTCGAACCGTTATCCTGAACCTGCCCGTCCTTGTCGTCGTCGGAATCTCGCCCGATGAGCAAGAAGGCCAGCAACCCAACGGTCACTGCCACCAAGGCCAGCGTGATCGCCGGGCCTTGCCATGTGGCCTTTTTCCGCCGGACGACCCGCCTGGACGACCGCACGCTGGGCGAGAAAGAAGGAGCGCCGTTGGAGGTCGAGGGAGTCGACAGCGTCTGCTGAGGGGGGGGTGGCGAAGACCTCGGTGGAGGAGGCGACGGCGCTGACTGGGCGGCCGCCGACATCGTCACCCGCAATTGCTGGTCGTAGGCAGCCTTCCTCTGGGCGTCGAGCAGGCAAACCCGCGCGGCCGACAACTCGTTGAGGATCCCCTGCGACAGGGCAGAGTGCTTGCCCGACTGAAACGAGCGGACGTGAACCATCTGCCGGTCAGCCGCGTTGGAAATGACGTCCGGATCCGACTCGAACAGCCCGATGCCCAGCAGGCGATAATGGTTGGGGGGCTGCTCCTGGGGCGGGATCCCCAACCATTTACGATATGGATCGAACTGCGACATCAACGGCCTCTCTACTACTCAGCTACCACAACAGATACCCAATGTATAGCGTTTTTCGCCGCGTTGGGCAATATTTAAGGACTATTCGCTCTGCCACGGGGACCCTATTGCACGATTGCCACCTGCCGCTACCCGGTCGCCGGAAATCTCCAGGGCAGTACCACAGAAGGGTTTGCGACTGGCTCGAATTGGGCCTTGATCGTAACCTTGCCGAATGCTAGCGGTGCTGGCTTCTTGAGTTAGCACCCAGGTTTGGGTTTCAATGGATATTGACAGCCATTGAAGGAGGCCCAAACCGTGGATGCCATCGCCGATTGTA
>JABMRB010000249.1 GCA_013202865.1 Candidatus Nealsoniibacteriota bacterium
GCTGTGGTTACCTTGGCATCGGCCGTCGAATCGCCCGACTCGGACACGGCGATGCCGAAGTAGAAGATGAAAGCGGTGCTCAGCCCGATGCCCGTCTCGGCCTTGACGGTCACCTCCAGCCACGTGTTGCGGATGGTGTAGTCGGGCCAAACGATCGTGATCCGATCGTGTTCGCCGGCGCCCTGCCGCAGTGTAACGGTTGGCTCCACCGTCACGGCCGTCCAATCGCCCGGCGTGTCGTCGTTGCCTGTGCGGAACTCGAAGTCGGCGGGAACTGGAGTGTATCCCTCGGGAAGACCGGCCAAGTCGATCATCATGCCGTTGATGCCGCGGTTGTAGCTGGTGTAGGCGGCGAAAGTGGCAGCGTCACCCGGCAGAAGGGCCGTCTTGTCGGGCGCAATGCCCAAGTCCCAGGCCGAGTTGTTGTAGAAGATGTGCCGATCGACAACCCACGACACGGCGCGGCCGTCATAGCCCGGGTCGCTGTGCAGGGTCAATGCCGGATCGCTTGCTGCCGCGGCGTCAACGACCGCACTCCAAGACACGAGTTTGTAGTTCTGCCCGCCGCCGTCGCCGTCGTTGTCGCCGTCTTGGGCGACGAACAGCCCCTCGGGGAAAACGCTGCCGAGCCCCGTGCTGACGGCCCCGATCCCGTCGGTGTCACTGACACGATCGAAGTTGCCGGCCGCGCCGATCTCGAAACGTCCCAGGAACTCGTAGAGCAAGCCGTCGCCGTCGTGGTCGTATCGTTCGAGGATGGCGAAACTGTCCTGGCCCTGTTCGGAGGCGAGCAGATATCCCCGGCGGTTGGCGGGGTCGCGGATCTGGAATAGGGCAAGCCCCTCGACGTCGCCGGCGGCAACCTCGTCGGGGGCTTGTCCGACGGCCACGCGATCGGCCGGGCCGGCCCCGGCGTCGGGATCGGCGTCGTAACGCCAAATGCCCTCGTCCTCCTCACCAACGAACAGGCTGGCACGCGAATCATCGACGGTCAGACCTTCCGTGAGCGAACCGACGTTCCACTCGCGGCGCAGCAGGCCGCCGATTTGTCCCCCGTCATCGAACAACTCGAACTGCCGCACCGATCCGTTGCCGTCGTTGTCGGAGACGAACACGTAGTATTTGCCGCCGGCCCGATCGTGCCAAAGTGCCAACCCATAGGGATCGTCGAGACCGGCGGGGATGGAACCCGCGGTCGTGAGACGGCGGTCGGCCGGATCGATCGTGAACAGGTCGATGGTTTCGTCGGTACGGTTCGTCGATGCGACAATGTCGACGGATTGACCGGCCAGGGAGAAACCGTAGCGGACGTCGATGTTATTCTGCTTCTTGCCGGTTGTCGAACTGAGCACGTTGCCGGCCAGATCGTAGACGTAAAGCCCTGCCAGATCGAGGTCCGCTGTGCTCTTGTTGTTGCCGATGATGACGCTCAAGCTCGGATCGGCGGGATGGATCCAAATGGCCGCATCGTCGGCAGATTCGTTGGAAGCAAAGGGGGTCGTTTCGGCCGCGGGCGCGACCGTGAACTCGGCGACGGCGAGGAGTCGACGCGGTTCCAGCGGCTCGAACCGCAGCCGGCGCACCCCCGGCCCATGAGAATTGCCCCCCGCCACGCCCCCTACGGTTCGACGACAAGCGGCCCGTCTACCGGTTCGCATCTTCATGACATTCTTTGGGGTGCAGACTCAGATCGTTGCAGCGACAGCCCCTATCTTACCCCCTGGACATCGCGGATGTCAAACCTTCTGGAGCGCTCCCGCAGTGGGGATCGGGGTGAAAAATGGCATTTTGGGGCGTTCAGAGCGGAGAATATCCGATCGAAAAGCTAGCGTTGATGATTCGTGTTGCCGACCGTGCGTCCACCCGTCGCTCTTCTGTCGCCAAGGGGGATATTGACACGGCCACGGGCGGCGGCGACAATGCGGTTTTCCGCCCGTTCCGGCAAGAACTTCGACGGCTTTTCTCGCACCGAATCTCGATTGCTACCGACGGCGTCGGCACCGCGGAATCAGGAGACCACCGATGCATCCACAATGCACTCGTATCCTGTTGGTCGAAGACGACGAAGGCCATACCGGACTGATTCGCCGGTCCTTCAAGTCCCAGGAGGGCGTGGAACTGACGGTGGCGACCACTCTACAGGAGGCCCGGCAGTGCCTGCGAGAATTCTCTCCCAGCGTGGTGATCACCGATCTGCGGCTGCCCGACGGCAAGGGGATTGAGCTACTCTGCGAAAGAGAGAAAGCCGGTTTTCCCGTGCTGATTATGACGAGCTTCGGCAACGAGCAGGCGGCCGTCGAGGCGATGAAGGCGGGTGCGCTGGACTACGTGGTCAAATCGACCGCGAGGCTAAAGGACATGCCCCACATTGTCGAGCGTGCCTTGCGGGAATGGGGTGAGGTCCTCAATCGACGACAGGCCGAAGAGGAACTGCAGCAGGCCCGCAATCAAGCTCGGGAGTACCTCGACGTCGCCGCCGTCACGCTGCTCTCGCTCGACGTCGACGGCGTGGTCACTCTGCTCAATCGCAAGGGACATGAGGTGCTGGGGTATGAACCGGGCGAACTCATCGGGCGCGATTGGTTCGATACCTGCCTGCCCGCGGAAGAACGTCACGAGTTGCGGCGGGCTTTCGACGACATCTTGGCCAGCGAACGTGTCATCGACGAGCGGTACGAAAACCGCGTCGTCACGAAGTCGGGAAAACTGCGGGCCATGTGTTGGCACAACACGCTGCTGACCGAAGACGCTGGGGCAGTTATCGGCATGCTGAGCTCGGGAGAGGACGTTACCGAACAAAAACAGATGAAAGAGGATTTGCAGGAAGCCCACGATGGTTTGGAGAAAAAAGTCGAAGCGCGAACGGCCGAACTTGCCGGCATGAATCAGGAACTGCAAGCCATCTACGACGGCATGGTCGACGGGCTGCTGATCGCAGACGCCCAGTCCAGGCGGTTCGTTCGTGCCAATCAAGCCATTTGCCGGATGCTCGGCTACTCCGAGGACGAGTTGCTTTCGATGTCGATCGACGACATCCACCCGCCGGACGACTTGCCCTACGTGCTGGAGAAATTCGAGGCCCAGGCTCGAGAACAAATTGAACGGGCCGAGAACATCCCGGTCAGATGTCAAGGCGGCGGTATATTCTATGCAGACATCGACACCAAGCCGGTCGTCTATCGCGGCCGGCCTTGTGTCATCGGATTCTTCCGCGATATTACCGAGCGAAAAGAGGCCGAGCAGGCTATCCAGGAAAACGAGCGGAAGTTCCGCGCCTTGTTCGAGACGTCCAACGACGCCGTGATGCTGCTGGACGAGAAGAGCTTCTTCGATTGCAACGACGCCACGCTACGGATCTTCGGGTGTTCGTCCCACGAAGAGTTCTTCGGCAAGCACCCGGGTGAGATGTCGCCGGACTTCCAACCCGACGGGACCGATTCGCGCACCGCGGCGGCCGCCAGAATCGCTTCGGCAATCGAGACCGGAAGCGCCCACTTCGAGTGGCTGCATCGTCGCATCGACGGCACCGAATTCATGGCCGACGTCCTGCTTAGCAGCGTGGACTTGCATGGCAAGACCGTGCTTCAAGCGGTTGTCCGCGATATCAGCGAGCGAAAACGGGCCGAAGAGGCGGTCCTGCGAGAACGGGAAACGCTTCAGAGCCTGCTCGAATCGAGCGACCGTGACCGAAAGCTAACGGCCTACGAAATCCACGACGGGTTCACGCAGCATATTACCGGCGCAAAGATGCAACTGGAAGCCTTCTCGCAACTCAAGGACGAAAACCCCGAAGTGGCAGCACACGCCTTTCAGCAGGGCCTCGATCTGGTTGCTCGCGGAATGACCGAAGCACGCCGCCTGATCAGCGGGTTGCGGCCACCCATTCTCGACGAGGCCGGCGTGGTGGCCGCCATCGAACACCTCGCCAACGACGTGAACATGCAGAAGGGCCCGGAGGTCGATTTTGTCTTCAACGTTACCTTCGAGCGGTTGGAGCCGCTGCTGGAAAACGCCGTCTTCCGCATCGTTCAGGAGAGCGTGACCAACGCCTGCCGATACAGCCGTAGCAGCAAGGTCCAGGTCAAGCTAACCCAGCAGGATGACCGAGTTCGGATTGAAGTCCGAGATTGGGGCGTCGGCTTCGACCCGGACAACATCACAGACACCTCCTTCGGAATCCGCGGCATCAAGGAGCGGGCAAGACTGCTCGGCGGTCAGGCCGCCATCGAAAGCACGCCCGGCAACGGCACCCTGCTCAGCGTGACATTGCCCTTGGTCGAGAGTAGAACGGACGACGGTTCGTAGTGACCCGATTTATCGGGTCCTGGCACCTTCAACCGCATGAATGCGGTCACTACAAACGGCCGCTCCGCCCCGAGCCACGCAACTGCTCCACGACCAGCTCGATCCCCTCGGCAACGTTCCGCCAGACCGTGTCCTTGTCCCTCCACTTCGCAACCGCCTTGCCGTCGGTGGGCAACGCCTGCAGCTTGCCAAACGGCGCCTTTTGCCACAGGCAATCCCGCAGGATCACCGGAACCACCCGGGCCTCGCCCGACTCGTGCCGCTCCAGCGCACGGGTCATCTCCACGTCGTAGCAGTAGTCCGACGCCACGAAAGCCGCGCTGACAAGCAGCAGAACAATCTCGGCCCGCTCGAGGTTCTCGTCGATCTCTCCTTTCCACTCCTCGCCGGCCGCGATCTGCCGGTCGTGCCACGTGGCGATCAGCCCCCGCCGCTCGAGGATCTTCAAGTGCGTTTCCAACTCGTCCCGCAGCCGCTCGTCCTTGTGCGAATAGCTGAAAAAGACCCGCAACGCCCCGCGCCGCTCGTCCATCGGTTCACGGCCCGGCGCCGGTCGCCGGGTGCCCTCCAGGTCCACGCCGCCGAGCAACTCTTGCACGTCAAGATCCAACACCTCGTCGCCGACGACCTTCGGCAGCGTCTTGACTCCTTGGCGCTCCATCACCAGCAGTTCATTATACGGCACCAGCACGTCCGGATGCCCCGGCACGGGCACCATCTCCCGCGGCCGGAACTCGAAGCTGCGGTGGATGTGCTCGAAGTCCGAGCGGATCACCGCCAGCAACCGTCGCCGCCCGGCCGCCGGACCGCTCACGTGGACGAACACGCGGCGGTCCTGCACGTCGGCCTTGACCAGTGCCCGGTTGCCCTCGAACTCGAGGACCACGCCGGTCCGCCACCGCGGCATGCCCGTGCTCAACGCGTGGGTCCGCACGATGAACCGCGGCAGCAGGCCCTCGGGCAGGATCGGGTAGCGGTACTGGAAGTTCAGGCACTCGGCCGGTAGAAACTCCTCGGCCGCGGCCGGCTGCTGCTTGTCCAACAGCTCGGCCACCAGGTACCGTCCGGCGTCTTCGGCAAACGCGAAACAGAGCTCGAACTTCCGCATCAACTCGACGATGAACGCGTGCCGCTGCGGCGGATAGTCGTCCGCGTCGAGGATCCCGGCCAGGTCGTCGACCGTCAATTCGCCCTTCTGCTCGGCCAGCCGATCGGCGTTTAAGATCGTGTAAATCCCGGCGGTCACCCAGCGGGGGTTCAGCACGTGGGTGTCTCGCAGCCGCGGGTCGTCCTTGTAGTTCAGCGCGATCCCCAGGTTGTGCAAGTGGACGGCCAGCGACTCCTGGCCGGCTGGCTCCGTCTCGTCGCCTTCGGTGCAGATCTCCCGGTACCGCTCGAACGTGACGTAGTTCTCCGCCATGCCGGCCAGTTGGTCCTTGATCGCAAACCATGCGGCCGGGAAGGCGTCGCGGAGGTGGTCCAGGCCGTCGGTCTGTCGGCGGACGATCTCGCCCAAGCGGTCGATCCCGGTGCGGTCGTCGCAGTCGGTCTCGATGAACTCCCGCACGGCCGGGAACTTCTGCCGTAGGGCCCGGCGGTTCAGATCGAACGGCTGCTGCTTGATCTTGTTCAACACCACGACCACGGGCGAGTCGCCGCCGAAGCTCTCGACCAGGCTCAGCCAATATTCGGCGTCGGCGTCCTCGTGCCCGGCCCGCCCGTTGAGCACCACCAGGTAGAGGCTCCGGTGCGTGAGGAAGAATTGGTGCGTCGAGTGCATAATGTCCTGCCCGCCGAAGTCCCAGACGTTCAGCCGTACCTCTTCGTCGTCGCTGAGTTGGACCGGCCACTCGGTGATCTGGATGCCCTCGGTTTTCGGTTCGTCCTTATCGAACCGATCGTAAATCAGCCGGTTGACCAGCGACGTTTTGCCGACGTCACCGTGTCCCAACAGGATCAGCTTCGCTTCGTTCAACGGCCGGGGTTGCTTTCGCGTGCGGAAGTAGTACGCCAGAATGTCGGTTGGGTTGGCGGGAGCGTGTCCCCGCAGATCGACATCTTGCCATATCGGTCCAAGGACCTCGGGTGGCAGGCCGATCGCCTCATTTCCGTGCAAGTACAGTTCTTTCAGCGCCGCCAGTTTGCGGAGCGATTCCGGCAACGACGTGAGTTGGTTGTCGCTGAGGTACAGCGTCTCAAGCCGGCTCAATTGGCCGAGCGACTCTGGTAGCGACGTGAGTTGGTTGTCGAAGAGCCATAACTCCTCAAGGCAGCTCAATTGGTCGAGCGACTCCGGCAACGACGTGAGTTGATTGCCGCTGAGGCCCAGCTCCATGAGGCCACTCAGTTGGCCGAGCGACTCCGGCACGGAGGTCAGTGAAAGCCCTGACAAATCCAACTCGGTCGCAACGCTCCTGCGGGCATGCTGAATCCGGCGTTTCGCTTCTTCCCACCCTTTGTCGCGTGTTCGCTTTTCCGCCCGTTTTGCCATGGCGCTGCTCCCTGGGGTTCGGCCGTACTGAAACATCGTATCCGGCGGTCCGAAAACGGGGGTGGCTCCGGCGGCGGGCTAATAGGGCGGTGCCGATTCGCGCTGCCGACGGGGCCGGGCGTGGTTTTCGGGGCGCCCCTATTCTATTCGATCCGCCCGCCGGCGGTAGGGTGCCGGGCAAAGCCGCAAGCGGCGAAAAGCACCGGCCGGCGAAGGACCCCAACGCCGCGACAACCACGCCGAAGGCGTTTCACATCGTAGCCCAGGGTAAGCGCAGTGGCGGAGCCGCGGAGCGCCACCCTGGGTTGGATGAGTTACCCCAAACCCAACCCTGAAAGGGTTGTACAACCGGCGGGTTCTTGTAGAACCCTTTCAGGGTTCGCGGCGTCCGGTGGTCCCGTTTCCCCGGGGTGCGCTGCGCGACCCCGGGTTCCCTAAAGTGTCAAAATTGCAAGCGGCATGATACCCACGCCACGCTTTCCAGTGCCAGCGTCAAACGGTTGCGGCTGCCCCCGTTAAGTTCCTGTCGGTTCTCTTGGGGTTTCTGACCGCTACACAACTTTCTCTCTGAGTTTTCAGCTTAGCCGCCCGTTGCTCTGTGCTTTGGTCAAAAAGATGGAAGGAAAGGCGGCATAGATTGCACGCATGGAACGTGCCTATCCGCTTACAGACCGATGGCCAATGCTTCCCTGCTCACGAAAAACGCCCGACTGCCGAACCGTGCCAGCAACCGGGCGAGCGTGGGAAACCTAGCGGCTCACTTCGCCAACGCCAAACCCCGATACGCAATCCGACCATTGCTCTTAAACTTGCAACCCCGAAACTTCTTGTTCAGTGCCATGCCCACTTGGGATACGGCTAGCGGCTGTATGGCTCTTGCTTCGCAGAAGGCAACATAAGCCGCCGACACGTCGGGACTGTAGAGTCTGGCCTTGGGTGTGTCGTCTTTCACGATGTTCGTTTCAATGAATTCAGCGACTAGGGCTTTCGGGTCAACAATCTCTTTCCCCAGTGCGGCAGCCAACGCTTGCCCCTTCCCGTTGAAAATCATGTCTCGGCACTTGTAGTAAGACAGCAGTTCGCCCTTCGTCGTGCTCAGACCTTCGGCCTTCGCCCTTCTGGCAATCTCAGTGAGACTCAGCCCCTTGGCTCTAAGGTCAAGCAACCGCTTGATTGTCTTTTCATCAACTTCTTTGACGGTCACCTTCCGGCTCTTGGCAGAGCTAACCCGGTTGGATACCACGGTGATGTAGGCAATCAGTTCCTTAATCCATGCGTCCTGCTCTGTCGGGTCGGTCTCTTCCACGTCCAAACAGATAATCTCTACGCCATGCCGCTTGGCGATATGCTGCAAGATACAGGTGAGGGCAGGAACGCGGGAAAGCCGGTCTTGGTATTCGCAGTAGATGCGTGTTACCTGCCCATCCAGCATCGCATCGACAAGCCGGTTCAGATGCTCACGATTACCGAAGGCAGAGGCACAGTCTTGGTAGATGGGGATTACGTCGGCTTCTATCCCCTCTCTTTCGCTGACTTCCTCTTTCAGCCGGTCAATCTGCCTATCCAGGGAACCCGCAAGCCTCTGGTTGTTCGATGATACCCT
This sequence comes from Candidatus Nealsoniibacteriota bacterium, assembly GCA_013202865.1. Taxonomy (GTDB): domain Bacteria; phylum Planctomycetota; class Planctomycetia; order Pirellulales; family Thermoguttaceae; genus JABMRB01. The sequence continues at coordinate 8,400 of JABMRB010000249.1, forward strand.
AGCGTAGATGGCAACGCCCTTGTGGGCCGTGGCTTCCTCCACAACGTCTTCCTGCTCAATACCATCGACAAAGCTAAGCAGGGAAGAGGTTGATACCCGCCAATGGCCTCCCTCAGTCCGATAGCCCTGCAACTCATCGGATGCAATCAGGGCCTTGACGGTGTTTCTGCTGACCCCAGCGTAGTCGGCAGCCTGCCCGGTGGTGACGTAGGCCCTGGAAGAGACGGCGGGGCGTGATAGAATGGTGGTAGCTTGCATCGGAAATTACCCTTCCGGTGTGAGTCAGGGAAGGTTGGAAGCTGTAACTTCCTTCCTTCCCGTTTTTTCGTGAGCAAGCCGACTACCGACTTGCTTCACCCCTGATTCTACCACTTATCGCCAAAAGCGCAATAGGGCTCAGACGGATTTTACACTTTGCCAAGGCGGGCTTTGTTGTGAAACCGCGTTGCGGTAGAAGCACCACAAAGAACCGCCCTCTTCAACAAACGGCTAATGCCACCCAAATTCACGGCAAACATCACATTAGTTTGGGTGGCATTAA